>JAYUKI010000884.1:0-11078 GCA_043764595.1 Myxococcales bacterium
TTGAGCTGGTACTTGCTCGTGATGTCGAAGTAGCCATTCTCGAAGTGCGGACGATCCTCGTCGTTGTCGTTCGTGGGCGAGTACTGAATGGCCGTCGCGAGCGAGCCCGCGCCGAACACCCAGCTCGTGTCGCCGCTGCTGCTCTCGGCGAGGTTCATCGACCAGTCGACGCGCATGTGGTCGCGCTGGAACCAGGGCCTATCCGAGCTGTTCTCGACGATGGTGTTCTGTTCTTCGCCGGTCGACGGGTTGTACTCGCGCCGAATGTCGAAGTGCGACACGATCTTGTAGGCGGCGATGATGGTGCCGGTCGGCTTTCCGGGGAACTCGAGCTTCCCGGGCGAAACCTCTTTGCGGGGGAGGCCGCGGTTGTCCGCGCCGGGCGCTTCCTGGTAGGAGCGGCGCGCGAACAGCATGTTCTCGGTGACTTCCCAGCGGATGCGGTCGACGGCGGTCGCGCCACCAACGGTGCCGGCGTAGTTGTCCGAGTTCGCGCCGCTGTCGATGTTGAAGCTCTTCGTGCGAAACTCGGGATCGTCCCGGAAGTCCTCGAAGTTCGCTCCGATGAAGAACGCCTTGTCGACGACTCCCTGCTGGACCCGATTGATCGGGTCACGTTCGCCCGCACAGCCCGCCAGGCTCGATCCGAAGATCGCGGCGCTCACGAGCCCAAAAAGTCCAACTCTACCGATCCAGTCTTTCATCGTTCCTCCAGCGGTCGGCTGCACCTAAGCACGAAGTGTGCCATTGTATTCCTGGGCTTTTTTGCCCGTTTTTGGTGCTTTTCAGATCACGCACGCACCCTCCGACAATCGACGCACGGCGTTTGGGCCTCCCACTGCAGGAGGCCCAGGCCTTGGCGCGCGAGGCAATCTCGGCCCGCTCGCCACTTGGCGTCCGAAGCGGTGTGGCTTCGAATCAGCGCGGACCCAAGAGCAGGAAGGTGTGCATCTCGCCCTTGCCTTTGATGCTCGAGATTCCTCGGTCCTCGAACCGATAGGCGCCCTCGAGCTTTTGCTGAACCGCCTCGGTCACCTGGATTTCGCCGACGACTCCGTGCGATTCCATGCGGCTCGCCGTGTTCACGGTGTCACCCCAGAGATCGTAGAGAAACTTGTGCGTCCCGATGACGCCTGCCACCACTGGACCTGTGTGCATCCCGAGCCGCAGGGCCATCGGCACGTTCGCCCGTGCGGACACTTCGAGGATGGCCGCACGCATGGCCAAGGCCACATCGGCGACGACCTCCACGTGATCCGTTCGCGGAGCCGGCACTCCCGCGACGACCATGTACGCGTCACCGATGGTCTTGATTTTTTCCGCGCCGTATTCGGCGGCGATCGCGTCGAACCTCGAAAACACCTTGTTTAGAAGGCTCACGAGGTCCGGAGCAGACATCTCGGCGGCGAGCATGGTGAAGCCCACGACGTCGGCGAAGAGCACCGTGGCTTCCGGGAAGCTGTCGGCGATGATTCCAGGGGTCTTTTTCAAGCGGTCGGCGATGGACTCCGGAAGCACGCTTCGCAAGAGACGCTCGGAATCTTCTTTCGCGGACGCAAGCTGGCGCTCCGCGTTCTTGCGATCGGTGATGTCGAGGAGAGTGCCTACGAGGCCCGCGAGCTCGCCCGCTCGATTCGTGAAGTTTGCCTTGTAGAAGATGACGTCATGATGGGTCTTGTCGGCAAATACGACGGCCGCTTCGTACACTTGGACGTGCCCTGGTCCTTGCGCGAGCAACGAAGCGTCGGCCTCGAAGAACGTCTGCGCGAGCTCCGGCGGAGCCACGGCAAAGACCGACCTTCCCACGAGATCTTCCCGAACGAGCCCGCGATACACCTCGAAGGCCCGATTGCACCCGAGGTACACCCCCTCTGCGTTCTTGTAGAACATCGGAGTGGGAATCGAGTCGATGAGCGTTTGGAGAAAATGGAGCTCGTCACTTTGGCTTCCAATCGTGAGCGCGCTCGCTGCGGCATTTCGACAGAGCACGAGACGAACGGTTTCCCCGCCCACGACGAGATGGGTTCGGGTGACCGTCAGCGCGAGCACCGTCCCGTTCGAGTGACGGCCCGTGCACGCGCGCTCGGGATCGCCGTCGTCGGGAGGGTATTCGACGAGATCGGTGAGCGGATGCCCAATCAGCTCCGCCGAAAGCGCACCGAACATTGCCTCGGCCCCGGCATCGAGCGAGCGAATCCGCTGGTGTTCGTCGATGGAGAGGGTGGCCACTCGATGCGAGGACGACATCTTGCTCCCGCCAAGAAAGAGCATCCCTCGCTTCGTTCCGCAAGCTTCGCCAAAACGCCAACCGCCTTACACTCGTACGTTCTTCCTCGGGACAAGCGATTCCTTGAACCCGGCTCACCGCCGTCGGGCGTAAGCGAGGGTCGGGAGCGCATCCTGCCGCTCGCGACGCACGAAGGCGGCGCGAAAACGTTCTTCGGACACCAGCGCGAACGGCACCGAAAAAAAGGGAGCGCGGATAGTCTCCGCACTCCCTCTCCCGGTGGCTTCGAGACGCGAAGTCTCGGGCTTATCGGCTCAGAACTTGGCGGGCTTGATGCCCATCTTCTCGGCGTTCGCGCAGCCGGTGGCGATGCCCGTCGCCTTACCGCCGTGCTTCAGAATCTTGAACTCGACGCGACGGTTGGTCTCGTGGGCTTGGGGGGTATCGCCCTGCTCGATGGGGCAGTACTCGCCGTAGCCTTTGGCAACGAGGCGGTTCTTTTCGACGCCGCGCTTCACGAGCGCTTCCATGACCGACTTGGCTCGGTTGTCGGTCAAGGTCGCGTTTTGCTTGGCATCGCCCTGGTGATCGGCATGACCTTCGATTTCGACGAGCTCGATGTCTTTTTTGGCCTTCATGATCTCGGCGACCTTGTCGAGGATGCCGTCGTCCGAGGTATCGAGATTGGCGTTGCCGGTGGCAAACAGGATCTTGCCGTGGACCTTGATGTCCTCGCCCACGAGCTCGGCGAGCTGCTCCTCGGGGCAACCTTTCTTTGCGGCGGTCGCCGAGCCGGCTTTGTCCGGGCACTGGTCGTCCGCGTCGGCGACGCCGTCGCCGTCTTTGTCGGCGGGGGCAACCACGGCCGCAGGGGCCGCAGGGGCGGCGGGCACGGGAGCCTGGTTGAGCGCCCCGCCGGCGTTGAACGAAGCCGCGCCGCCACACGCCGTGGCGCCGGCAACCAACAAACAAGAGAGCGAAACAAGGAATTTCATGCGCATGGAGTGCCTCGAAGAGTGGAATTCTTGCCGGGGCAACCGAATCGTCTCGGTTGCGTGGCGATGGCTCCTGAAGAAACGTTCGTGTCCAGGAGATCGCCCCCTGCGGCCAGACTACACGGAGGCACGCGCGCGACAACCGACTCCCGCATTCGAGACCCAACCGCAAGGACCGGTCACGGGAGACAGCCGGTTTCTCCGCGGTTTCCGCTACAGCTTGCTCGTGCGTCGACGAGCGCTAAGGGCTGGATCTTCCTAGGGAAGAAGAGATCGGGGTCTGCGTATGACGCACCATGAGGCTCTCTGGCAGCGGTGGTGTTCTTTTTTTTGCGCTGACGACCTTCGCGGCCGTTGCGCTCGGGTGCGCCACGGGAACGGCCAACGGGGATGGGGACGGAGACACGGACGCGGATGCCGCTCCCGCGTCGACGGCATCGCCCGAGGCTGGAGCGGAGGCGGTTCAGTGCCGGGCGCCACTCGTCATTTGCGATGGCGTGTGCCTTGATTCCTCCAAGGACGGCACGCATTGCGGCGCATCGGGAGACTGCCGCGGTGCACGAGCCGGGCGGGCGTGCGGCGTCGGGATTCCATGCACACAAGGCGTCTGCGGAGAGGCTTGCCCAAAGGGAAATGTCGTTTGCGGCGGAGCATGCGTCGACCCACTGACGAGCACGGCCCATTGCGGCGCATCGGCCGATTGCCAAGGAGCGCGAGCGGGGATGGCGTGTGCGACCGGGTCGACTTGCGCCATGGGGACGTGCAGCGGGGCTTGCACGGGAAACAAGACCTTCTCGTTCCTCGGCACTCCCGAAACGTTCGTAGTGCCCACGTGCGCGACGAAGATCACGGTCGAAGTGCGCGGAGCCCAGGGTGGCACTTCGCTTGGTGGCAGCTTGGGCGGGCTCGGGGCGCTCGTTCAGGGCACGGTCCCCGTGACTCCGGGCTCTACCCTGACCATCGTGGTCGGCGAACAGCCCCCGCCCGCGACGTACGCCAATGGGGGAGGTGGGGGGAGCTACGTCGCCATGGCGTCCACTCCCCTCTTCGTCGCAGGGGGCGGCGGAGGCGGATACGCCACCTCTCCGCAGGGAGGCTCGAGCCAGTTGCTGACGGCCACGGGAAGTGGAACGGGTGGAACGTCGAACAACAATGGCGGCGGGGGCGGCGGCTTCAACGCCGACGGGGCAGGCTTGGCGAGCTCGGGCGGGGGCAGCTTCGTAAGTGGCAGTCGCGCCGGCAGCGTCTATCCAGCAGGAAACACGAACTGTTCGCGCGGGGGGTTCGGCGGCGGGGGCGGCGCGAGCCAATCCGGGACGTTCAACGCGGGCGGCGGGGGTGGCTTCATCGGAGGCAACGCAGGAAATGCGAGCGCGAGCACGGGTGGCTCGAGCTTCATCGCCCCGACCGCGACCACCACCACCCATACGCCGGCCATCCAGACCGGAATGGGCAAGGTCGTCTTGATTTGGTGACCGAATCGCTCGGCACCCGAGGATGGGCTTCGCGGCGGTGCACTTCCGCGTATCCTTGAAATAATGTGGCATTGCCCGGCCTGTCGTACTGCGTTGAGTCGCGCTCACCCGGCCCACGGAGTGTACGCGTGCGGAGCCTGTGGCGGAATGTGGACCGACCTCGCAGCCACCTCGCTCCTACGTGCCAACACGGATCCGGCCTTCGCCCAGATCGCACGGGACGTCGATGCGCATGCGCGGGCGAGCGTCTCGACCGATACGCCCGGAAGACCGTGCCCCGTGTGCGGCGCGCCTCTGGTTCCGAGCAGGCACGTGGGTGTGACCGTGGACACGTGCGCGAGCCACGGCACTTTCTTCGATCGCGGAGAAGTCACGCGCATCCGCGCCGCAATGCTCGCGGAAAAGGACAAGCTTACGCCCGGCGCCGTGGCTCTCGGCATCCTGGAGGTTCTCTCGTTCTTCGCCTGACACGACCTCCTTCGGAGAGACCGACGTTGGGACGGCGGGGCTGGCAGGCTCGCTCGGCGTTCTCTTGGCGCTCGGCCTCGTCAGGCGTCGCCGCACCCGCGCAATCCGCTGAGCACAGGCGCACTCGCTTCGCGCCAAGAGGTGCTCATTTCGGCCATGGGACGTCGATCTGGCAGCCCGCGCCTCGCACTTGGGCGCCCGCGCCGTCGACGGTGGCCGAAACCCCCTTTGCGTACGCTTTGAGCACGAGACGGGTGCGGCCGTCGGAGATCGATCCGAACGTGGTCACGGCGGGAAATCGCGCGTCCGGAAACGTCGGGGTGCCGCCCATTTGTGCTGCGATCGCCGATCCGAGTGGCACTTCGGAGTCGAGGTTTGGCGTGCATTCCGGCCCCGCATCGGAGAGCCACGTTCCGTCGTAGTCCATCTCGTCCGACCACCCACCGCCCGAGCGTACGAAGGTGTCCGCGTCGTTTGCGAACCGACCCGCGAGCAAGTCGCCGTGGACGAGGTTCGACGCATTCGGATCGCCGTCGACCGTGAGCCAGTTGCCCGAAACATGGACTTGGGGAGGCTCCGAAGCATCGATGGCGTTTTCGTAATAGTAGTGGTCTTTTCCTATCGGAATCACGAAGAACGTGAAGGTGTGAAAGTGCATGTATCCCGAGGCAATGGCCCACGGCGCCGAGCCTTTGCATTGGTGGCCCTCGTCGCCGTTTCCGTAGCCACATCCGTGGCATGCAAGCTCGCGCGCCGACGTGTTCGGGGCCTCGAACAGCGGTAGCGTGCAATTGACGATTTGCCTGCCTCCCGCAAGCTCGTCGAAGCCGCGCGCGATTGGAAGCGGAGCTCCGTCCGTCCCCGAGAGCGTGAACGTTGCCGGGCAGCGCGCACCCGCGCCGAGCTTGCTCGTGGCCGCCTTCGAGCCGTGGTGCTCGGCCACGACGAACGCAAGTCGCGCCTCTTCCGCAGTTCCGAGCTTTTCGCCGACGAGCCCGACATTGAACCATATCTGCGCCAAAAGCTCGCGGTCCTCGGTGAGGGTTGCCGCGTCCTCGAAGTCGACTTTGGCCCGACGCGCATTGCCGTCCAAGAGGTAGGCGAAGCCGCGCTCGGAGCGGAGGCGCGCGTCGGCGGGGCGAGCCCGAATCGCCTCGTCGAACGCCTCGATCGCTTCGGCGTACCGCTTCGCGCGGGTCATTTTTCGCCCTGCCGCCAGCGAGACCGTGGCATTCGGACAGCTGGAGGATCGCGCCTTCCGGGGCGGTGGCGCGGGGGGAACGATCGCCTTCGGACGCTTCGACCCGGGAGCCTCGGGGGAAGCTCCGTCGCCCGAAGCCACAGTCGCAAGGCTCGCGTCGCGGGAAGGCTGCGGAGAGAGGTCCGGCGCCGTCTTGCGGCACGCGATGGCTCCCGTTGCGGAAAGCACCACGAGCGCAAGACCGTAGAGCCGCCTGCGACGACGATGGCTTGAAGAGCTCACTGTTGGCAAACGCTCGAGCGTAGAGCGCGCTTCCCTCCGACGAGTGGCCCCGATCCACCCGTCACAGATCGCGTGCGATTTCGGAGACCACACGAAGCGCACTGAGCGCTCCGCCCTCCATGAAGCCTTGCCATCCGTAGAACGAGTCCGTCATCTCACCTGCAAAATACACGTTTCCGACGGGCTTGCCGGCGAGGCCCTCGAGTGTCGTGAAATAGCCGGGTTGGTTCGCCGTGTAGCCACCGCGCGCCAGCGGATTCTTGTCCCACGCTTCCATGTGGCTCACGATCTTGCCCGACTGGACACGAGCGGCAGCCTTGGCTCCCGGCACGATGCGGTCGAGGGTGTCGAGGAAGCGCGTGGCCTCGGCTTGCGTGCGGGACGGATCGAGTGAACGCGCGAGCGCTCCGCCGGAATAGCTGGTGAGAACGCCACGTGTGGTGTTGCCGAGGCTCGGGTTCGTCTCCCAGGTGGCCTGAAGCGCAGGCATGTCGCTGTACGTCGCGCCGCTGCCGCCCTGGTCGATCCAGGGGCGCGACGAGAAGCCCACCATGAGCTTCGTGTTCGCTCCGCTGAGGGCGCGCCGAATTGCGTCGGTCTTCCATGCCGGGAAGCCGAGGCTTGCATCCAGCGAAACCTCGCGGAGCAAATGGAACGGCAGCGCAAAGACGACCGCATCGTGCGTGGCGCGCACCGTGCGCGAGCCCTCGAGGAACGTGAGCTCGACGCGACCGTCGGAGAGCTTCTTCGCCGCGACGAGCTTTCGCCCGAAGCGAAGCTGGCCCGGGAGACGCGCGGCGAGGCGCACGGGGATCTGCTGATTGCCCTCGACGACGTGGTACCGCTCGTCACTGAAGTTTCCGAAGAGCTTGAGCTTGCTCTGGCGCGAAGCCTTTGCAAAGAGGAGAAACGCGAGCGCGCTCTGCTCGGCCGTCGAAACGCCGTATTCGATCTCGTAGGCAATCGAGAGGAGCGCCTTGATGTTGGGTGCAGCGCCACGGCGATCGAGCCACTCGGCGAGGGTCATGTGGTCGAGTGCGGCCTCGGCCGGAGTGAACGCGTCGGGAGTGGGCGCGCCAACGGTACGAAGGTCGTCGCGCATCGCATCGACGAGGGCGCGGTATTCGTCCACGAATACCTGTTCTGGAATGCGCTGGCCGCCGAAGTGGAAGAAGGTGTCGCGGGCCGGCTTCGTCACCTCTTCGAGGGTGAGACCGAGCTCGCGCGCATAGGCAAGGATGGTCTTGTGGCCCGTGTCGATGAGCTCACCACCGCGCTCGACGACTTGGCCGTTCCAGTCGATGCCCCCGCCGTTCGTTCCGCCCATCGAGAACATGCGCCCACCGACGCGAGTGCTAGCTTCGTGGATGGTGGCCGAGACACCGTACCGTTTCAGCTCGTACGCACACCCCACTCCGGCGATGCCCGCACCCACGATGCCAATGTCGACGTTCGCCTTCTTGAGACGCGAGCCCACTTCGCCCAGCACGAGCGGCTCGCCGTCGCCCGCACACCCCACGAGCCCCGGTACCGCCGCTGCTCCGAAAAGGGCGGCTCCACCCAGAAGGGCTTCCCGGCGCCCGAGTCGCACCTCACGCACCTCACGCACCTCGCGCCCCGCACCTCGCTCGCGCGTCGTCTCGCCTCGAAGCGTCCCCCACACCCTCGAAAAGAACGGCGTCTTGCTCATGGTGCGCATGTAAGCAATCGTCGCACCATCGTCAACGCCCTCTTCCATCCAGGTTTTTTAGGTCGACAGAGCACCGCCTGGACCGCCCCTGGGGGGAAGCTCGACCAGGCAACCCGAGTTGCCAGCTTCACGAACACACGTCTAGAGCACCGATCAGGTTGAAGGAGCGACTCGGGCGCGGCCATGGAGCGATGGTCGTCCCGACCCAAGGGTGATATCCCCGCATCACCGTGCTGATCTTCGTTCCGGTTCGCATGGTGTCGGAACGAGACATCGAGGCGTTGAGACTCGAGACGACGTCCGCGACTCGCCATGACTTCATGACGCCCTGGCCGGTAGGAGACACGGTGTCGAAGGTTCGCTCGGCGCTCGCGGTCGCTCTCGGCGTCTCGGCGAACGCGCTCGAAGTCGCAGCGCAACCCGAGGCATTGCGCATCGTCGGACGCAGCGGAATGACCACGACGCTGGTGGAGGCGAAGGTCTTTCCCGTCGGTACGGACCGCTCGACCTCGACCGTTCAACTCGCCGCGATGAGTCGAGACCGCGTCTCGCCCATGCTCATGGTCATGGCGCTCGCTTTCGTGGGCATGGCGGTCGCGTTCTTCGGAGGCTTCGCGGCAGGCGTATCCCCCGTGATTTGCGGCATTGCCATGGGGATCCTGCCGTTCGCGCTCGCTCTCCCCTACGTCTCCATTCGCAGACGAGCCGTCGAGAGCTCCTCGAAGTCGCTCTTCGCAGCTTTTCGCGCGGTCGAGGGCACGGTCGTGCAGGGAAAGAGCGGCTGAAGGCACGAACGCGATAGGCTGCTCCGATGGGTAGCCGTTCGCCTCGACGCCTCGTCCTTGGGTGCCTTCTTTTGGCGTCGGCGTGCTCGGAGCTCAAAGGCGAAGGCGTCGAAAGTCCAACACCCGACGCGGGTACCGCAGTCGACGGAAGCCTCGTGCCGGGGGAGCCCGACGGCAGTGCCGAACGCGACGCCTCTCCCGATTCGGAGGCCGGAAAAGACGCCTCCGTGCAGGATGCATCGGACGGGGCGAGCGCCCCAAAACGCGTCTTCGTCACGAACGAACGCTTCTCGGGCGCCCTTGCGCTCGCGGCGGACACGACGGCGACGCAAATCGTGGCCCGCATCGACGGCAAGTGTCAGGCCGCCGCGGAGGCAGCGACCCTCGGCGGGACATGGAAAGCGTGGATTAGTGCTTCCGACACGACGACGACCGTGCACGCCATCGACCACATCGGCCAAACGCGCGGCCCCTTCTATCGACTCGACGGAAAGCTCGTATTCGTTCGGCTCTACGACACCACGTCCGTCGCGCCACTCTCGGATCGTCTGTTGACCGAGAAGCGTACCGCGCTCGTCGAGGGTGACTACGACGCCGCCCGGGTATGGACGGGCACGAGCCTTTCTGGACGCGCAACGAGCTCGTCGTGCGAGGCCGGAGGCCGATCGTGGCGCTACTCCGCGAGCGATGGCATCGGAACCAGCGGGACTCCGCTCGATCAAGGCATCACCGGGGAATGGACCATCAGCGGCTCGGGGGCCTGCAACACCACGCGCCGACTGTATTGTTTCGAGGATTGAGCCGGGGTAGCGGCGGCCGTATTCGTGATGACGAGCTCGGGCACGCACCCCAACGCCGCGCAGGGCGCCCACGCGGGCATCGTGCGCTTCGTCCCAAAGAGCTTTCTTTTGAGCCAGTTGCCCGGCTGGATGCACGACGCATGGACCTCGCCAGGGGACGAAGTCGCGGCGGCGATTGGATGGCGTGGCCCGAGGGCACGACGGGAGGTCACAGTCGACTGGCTCACCTCGACACACGGTCGGGTCGGTTTGGCTGGAAAGTATTGGTTTTTTTGGCGGCCCGGACCGTGCATCGGTGCGTCGCATGAAGACGCTGCGATGGATTCCCCTTCTTGCCTTGGCCGCCATTCCGCTCGCTCATTGTGGGACCGTCGAGCCCATCTCACCCTCGCCAGATGCCTCCATCGCTGCCGACGCAGCCACCGCGGATGTCTCCCGGCCGACGCCTGACGCGTCCGACCCGGATGCTGGCCCACAGAAGCCGGGCCCGGCGACGTCGTCGAAAGTGGACGTCCTTTTCGTAGTCGACAACTCGCGCTCCATGGTGGAAAAGCAGGCTCTTCTCGCGGCGTCGGCGGGGCGGTTCATCGAACGTTTGGTCACTCCAAAGTGCCTCGACGAAACCTTTGCCGTGGTTGGAGATTCGGTCGACGGGGTCTGCAAGACTGGAAAGATCGAGCATTCCCCAGTCAAAGACATGCACGTTGGAGTGCTCACTTCGTCGCTCGGTGGCCTTGCTTCCGACTCGTGCCCCGCGGACGCTTTGCCGGGCGGAAACGACGACAAGGGTCGTCTCGTCAATCGCCCCAACCTCTCTACTGCGCCGGGTGGGTACCTTGCATTCGCGCCAGGCTCGGCAGCTCCCGCCATCGGCGACTCGGCGACACTCGTGCGCGACACGCTCTCGCTGGTGGGTGGAGTCGGCGACAAGGGATGCGGGTTCGAGGGACCTCTCGAGGCCATGCACCGCTTCTTGATCGCGCCCGATCCCGCGGGAGCCGCACGAAGCGGAAACATGGCCAACCGCGCCTCCATCGACGGAACAGTCCTTGCGCAACGAAAGGCCTTCTTGCGAGAAGACTCGGTCGTCGCCATCGTCGTGCTCACCGACGAAGACGACTCGACGGTCGATCCGTATTCGGTCGGGGGCCAAGG
>JAYUKI010000885.1:0-11065 GCA_043764595.1 Myxococcales bacterium
GATACGTTCACGGCAAAGCTCCTCAGGGTTGGTCCGCACGAGGACCCTCGAACGAGGGCGCCCCGAAGCGGGCGTGAGTCTATCGCCCGGTTGGACGACGGCGAGAGAAAAAAGTCCCAGTGGAAAGCCAAACGTCGTCCCAGACGAGACCTTACGGCCGGTCGAGTTGCGCGAGTTGCCTTCGCGTCAATTCGATTCGCGGTTCACCGAAGCGATGGCGTCGAGGTCGAACCCCATCGTCGAGAGCTTTTCTCCCGGGTTTTTGGGGCAATCGCCAAGACCTCGGTCCACGATTCGCACGAAGCGCGCTCGCCGAAGGCCTACCGCTGCGAGGTCGAACGGATCTCCGCCTGCCTTTTCTGGCTCGAACGGCGAGATCCCATTGACCGACGACGACAGCACCGGGTGCCAACCTGCACATGCGCCGTAGGGAGCCGGGTCGCTCGCCATGGCGGTGCACGGAAACGTCGACCATGTGACCCCGTCGTCGCTCACGCTCACCGTTGCGAGCTCGGCGAACGGCTTTTCGGGGTTTCCCCCTAAAAAAAAGGCATTCTCGAACACGATGAAGTCCGTCCCCGGGCCATCCACGATGGGATTGGCTTCGAAGGAAAGCACGATGGAGCCGCCGACTCCTAGGGACAGCACGTCGAGGCTTCCCTGGGTGCGGCCACCTCCTTCGGGCGGTCCGAGGACCACGTCGGGCATCGCTGCAAGCCCAAAACCCGCACAGTCTCCAGGCTTTACCTCGACCACGCGCGACGCGAAACGGTTGGCTGGCAACACGCCCCCGTCGGTCGGGAAACCGCCGTCGACGCGCGGCTTGCTTGGGTTCTCTTCGATGGGCAGGCCAGGGTCGCGAGGCGGGTCGCCGAACGTCACCTTGGTGGGGCCGGCATCGAGGTCATCCGCTGGGCTCGAAGAGCACGCGAACAAAAAGACGACGGAAAATAAACCGAATGCACCCTTGAGCATCTACGCCTCCCAACCGCGAAGCTCGCGCGGCAGGTTTCGGAAGAGCCCGACCTCGGCAGTCGTCATGACCGCGTCGGAAAGAGGCCCTCGAGGGAGGGGTGTTCTGACTCCCGGATCGTTCCTCTTCGTCTCCTTCCCCAGAACGAGCCCGCCGTGAGGCGAACCCTTCCGAGTGGACAGCGACGCTTCGGTCCCCGGTTACAGCGGCGGCTCCGTGCCGGTGTTTCACCGGACTTCCCGCCTCCTTCGATGCGCTTCTCCTAGCCGGGGAATCTCGAGGCCGCAACCCTCGCGATGCAAACAGGGTAGGCCGAAGCGGGCGCTACTTTTTCGAAGGCATCTCTTGACGAATGCGGTCGTTGCGGCCGTAGCGTTCGAGGACCTCGAGTCGCTTCAAGGTCTCGGCCCGAAACGCACCGAGCTCGCGCTGGAGGTTCTCGATCCCGACCTCGTTTTTCAGATTCACGCGGAAGTCGGTCTCGGCCTGTGCGCGATCCTTCATCGTCTGCCGGTTTTGGCTCATGACGATGAGTGGTCCCTGGAGAGACACGAGGATCGCGAGCGCCAGATTGAAGAATTGGTACGGGTAGTCGTCGAATTTGAGGCGGAAAACGCTGTTCAAGACCACCCACACCACGGTGAGCCCGAGCAGGAACAGGATGAACGCCCAGCTGCCGTTCAGCTCCGCGACGCGGTCGGCGAGCTTCTGCCCCCACGTGAGGTTGTCCTCGATTTCCTTCACCACGTCCCGCGCCGCCCGTTGGGACAAGAGCGAGTTCGTCTCGCGGAGCCTCTCGGCCATTTCGGCCAAGATCGCCATCGCCGCGGTCCGCGAGCGACCGAGGTGCTCCGCGAACTCTTCGCGCGTAAGCTCGAGCAAAATGGTGTCCGTGCTCGCCGCCACGCTGGCCGAGCGCGGTTTGTCGTCGAAGAGCGAGAGCTCGCCGAAGTACTCCCCGGTGCGCACGTCCTTCAGAATGACGCGCTCGTCGCCGTCCCCCGGAAGGAAGATTTGCGCCGCTCCGGAGAGCACGATGTACATCGACGATCCCTTGTCGTTCTTGTCGAAGACCTTCTGACCGGCTTTGTACTTTTGCTCGGTGAGTCTCTTGGCGAGCGCTTCCGTGTCTTCGCGCGATAGCGTGTCGAAGAGCGGGATTTGGGCGAGAAGCTCGGAGTGAAGCATCGGGTGGCGCGAAGCGGTTTCCGCCTCGCACGCGGATGATGCACGTGGAACGAACCAGGGTGCAAGGACGCGTCGCTCCGAAGGGCGGTTCCTGGCTCCTCGTGCGTGAAATGTCACGCAATTTAGGTTAGGTGTCGCCCCGGTCGGCGTGCCATTCTGCGCCCGATATGCCCGCCTGGCTCTCGGAGCTTTTGCCCATCGTCGTCTTGCTGACGGTCATCGTGCTCGTGGTGGCACGCCTCCCGAAGGTGGACCTTGGGCACTCTCCAGCGTTCGTCAGGCGCCGGTTTTTCAACTGGTTCCCAGTCGGTCTCACGTACGCGTTTCTCTACATGGCGCGCTACAACCTGAACGCCTGCATCGACAAAAAGGAAGTCGCGCTCCTCTTCGACAAGGCTCAATACTTCGAGATCGACTCGTGGGGCGCGCTCACCTACGGCCTCTCGTTCCTCATCAACGGGCCACTTACCGACAAAATCGGTGGCCGTAAGACGACCATGATCGCGGCGGTTGGCGCCTCCCTGGCCAACATCGCCATGGGCGTGCTCGCGTTTTCGGCGATGAAGAACGGCAGCGTCCCGAAGGAGGCACGTGCGGCGCTCGTGCCCACGTTTTCCGCGCTCTACGCGCTGAACATGTACTTCCAGAGCTTCGGCGCGGTCTCCATCGTGAAGGTGAACTCGGCGTGGTTCCACCTCCGGGAGCGAGGCACGTTCGGAGGAATTTTCGGCATCCTGATCTCGCTTGGGCTCTATTTCGCCTTCGATTGGTCGAGCGCCATCGTGAAGGCCTACGGCGCTCCGTACGCGTTCTTCGTCCCGGCGGCGATTCTGCTCGTGCTCGCAGTCGTGGATTCCTTCGTGGTTCGTGACACCCCCGGGCATGCAGGCCACGCGGATTTCGACCTCGGCGATGCGACGGACAAGGGCGAGAAAGTTCCGCTCAAGACCGTCGTAAAGCTCATGCTCGCCAACGGGACGATTCTGACCATCGCCGCGGTCGAGTTTTGCAGCGGCTACCTCCGGAACACGATCCTGAAGAGCTACAAGTCGTTTTCGGAGGACACCGGACGAGCCGCGACCGACTTCGTGCAGCAGCACTGGGGAATGTTGAACTGCGTAGCCGGCATTCTCGGCGGCGTGATCGCAGGGGTCATCTCCGACCGCCTCTTCCAGTCGCGTCGAGGCCCCGTCTCGGCGGTGCTTTACGCCGTCATGGTCGTAGGCGCCATCTTGATGGTTCTCACCCTGCGCACAGTCGCCGTGGGCTGGGTCCTCGTCCTCATGACCCTCGCCATCATCGGAGTCCACGGCATGCTCTCCGGAACGGCAAGCATGGACTTTGGCGGCAAACGAAACGTAGGCGTGGTCGTAGGAGTCATCGACGGCTGCGTCTACCTAGGCTCGACCCTAGGCTCCCTAGTCCTAAAAAAGGTCCTCCCCGCCAAGCCCGCCTCCCACGACGCCGCCGCCTGGTGGACCTGGCCCACCGCCATCCTCCCCGTCGCCATCCTAGGCTTCTTCCTGACCCTCTTCCTCTGGAACGCCAAGCCCAAACGAGGCACCGCGTCCCACTAAAAAGCCAGGCCCAACCCGAAGCAAGCAAGCTCCCCCGAGCCCCAGTTCCCCGCCAACCGACCCACCCACCGACCGAAGCGCCGGTCCCACCGACCGAAGCAAAGCGCCGGTCCCACCGACCGAAGCGAAGCGCCGGTCCCCACCGACCGAAGCCAAGCGCCGGTCCCCACCGACCGAAGCGAAGCGCCGGTCCCCGCCGACCATGGTCTCCCCGGTCCAAGGGTACAAAATTGAGGCTGGATGATTTTCGTCGAGACCGAGCTCCAGCAAGGAGGGTCGCGCGGAACGGACTCCTGTCCGTGAGCACGCCCGACGCCGCTGGAGCGAAGGTATCGGCGAAAAGCACCAGCCTCAAACGAGAAAAGGCCCTCGCGGACGAGGGCCTCTCTCGGGCAGTCGCGGCCGAATGAGGAAACCCTCATCCGACGCGCGAACGGCTCACTTACCGGGCATAGCGGGGGCGCCGGAGGGCGCGCCGCTCGGGGCCGCGGGGGCCTCCGGAGCGCCGGGCATCGCCGAAGCCGAGCCAAGGGCCGACGGGTCCATCGGGGGCTTGATGTCGCCACAGGCGATCGCCGCCGCTGCCACTGCCGCCGTCACCGCAAACAAAAGCGCAATCTTCTTCATGAAAACGTCCTCCTCGGAGAGATCCTCTCGAATCGCGACGCCTTTTTGCCAAGGTTTACCCATCCGCGTCAATCTTCTGTTGTCGAAAAATGAAGCCGAGGGGCGTGTCAAGGGGCCGAAGGGCTTTATTTTCCGCGATATTCCACCTGTCTGGCACGCTCGAGCGGGTTCGGTCATCGGACGATGCGGGGTGGGTGTACGAGGAACAAACGATGAACACGAGCAATGGAGTAGCGAGTCCCAAGTCAAAATCCTCGACCGGATCGACATCCACCGGAGGGGGTGGCGACGATAGGCCCCACGCCGTCGTCATCGGCGCGGGTTTCGGAGGGCTGGCCGCCGCGATTCGTCTTGGCGCCCGAGGGTACCGAGTGACGGTGCTCGACAAGCAGGACAAGCCTGGCGGGCGCGCCTACGTGCGCGAGCGTGAGGGTTTCATCTTCGACTCGGGCCCGACGGTGATCACGGCGCCCTTCCTCTTCGAGGATTTGTGGAAGCTAGCGGGCCGCTCCATGGCCGACGACATCGACCTGCGGCCGGTGGCGCCGTTCTACCGCATCCGATTTTCCGACGGTCGTGTCTTCGACTACACCGGCGACGCGAAAGCGATGGCGCAAGAGGTCGCCAAGTTCTCCCCCCGCGACGTGCGCGGCTACGAAAAATTCGTGGAGGCAAGCGAGGCCATTTTCAAGGTCGGCTTCGAGAAGCTCGCCCACGTACCGTTCGGCTCGTGGCTCAGCATGGCCAAGATCCTTCCCGAGATGGTCAAGCTCGAGAGCTACCGCACCGTGTACGGCCTCGTCTCCAAGTTCGTCCAGGACGACGCTCTTCGCCAGGTCCTCAGCTTTCATCCGCTGCTCGTCGGAGGGAACCCATTCAGCACGACGTCGATCTACACGCTCATCGCGTTCCTCGAGCGAAAGTGGGGCGTTCACTTCCCCATGGGAGGAACAGGATCTCTCGTCCAAGGGCTCGTTGGGCTCATCGAGCACCAGGGCGGCAAGCTTCGTTTGGGCATCACCGTCAAGGAAATCTCCGTCGAAAAGACGCACCAAGCACGCAGCAAAGGGCTGCTTGCGCCGCGCGTTCGCCAGCACCGCGTGACCGGCGTGGTCCTCGGAGACGGCGAGCGGATCCCTGCGGATGTGGTCGTCTCGAATGCCGACTCGGCGTGGACCTACCGAAACCTCGTGCCCGCGCACGCACGTCCCACGTGGACCGACCGAAAAATCGAGCGTCTTCGCTACAGCATGGGTCTCTTCGTTTGGTATTTCGGCACCAAAAAAACCTACCCGGACGTACCCCACCACTCCATTCTGCTCGGACCTCGGTACAAGGGGCTGCTCGACGACATCTTCGAGAACAAGGTCCTCGCCACCGACATGAGCCTCTACCTTCATCGGCCGACGGCGACCGATCCGAAGCTTGCGCCCGAGGGTTGCGACGCCTTCTACGTGCTTTCGCCCGTTCCGCACCTCCAGAGCGGAACGGACTGGGCCACCGAAGGCGAAAAGTACCGGGCGCGTGTCCAGCGGGTCCTCGAAGAGAGCGTCCTCCCCGGCCTCGGTGAGAATCTCGCCGTGAGTGAATTCATCACCCCGCAGTACTTCCAAGACGAGCTCCTCTCGTTTCGTGGAGCGGCGTTCGGAGTCGAGCCGGTCCTCCAACAGAGCGCTTACTTCCGCCCACACAACGCGAGCGAGGACCTCGAGCACCTCTACCTGGTCGGTGCAGGAACGCATCCCGGCGCGGGCCTCCCGGGGGTGTTGTCCTCGGCGCGCGTGCTCGACTCCGTCGTGCCTTCCGCTTCGGAGCTGCTGCGCGAACGCGGTCGCTCGGGAGCCCGCGTTCAAGGGGGCAGTCGGTGACGGTCGCAGGCGAAGCCATGCTCGAGGGGTCTTCGCCTGGGACGTCGCCCACCACGCGGGAAGAAGACCTCCGGCACTGCGAAGACCTCCTTCGCGCTGGCTCGAAGAGCTTCTACGGCGCATCGCGTCTCTTGCCCTCGCGCATTCGAACGCCCACGGTGGCGCTTTATGCGTTCTGCCGCACCGCGGACGACGCCGTGGACGACCCATCCCTCCAGGACCGAGCGGCGCGCGTTTTGGCCGCCGACCAACTCTCGTCACGGCTCGAACGGGTGTATGGTACACGTAAGCCGCGCGGGGCGGTCGAGCGGGCGTTCGCCGACGTCGCGCGGGCGTTCGACATCCCCCGAGCCCTCCCCGAGGCTCTCGTCGACGGCATGCGCTGGGACGCCGAAGGGTGCGAGGTACCCACGCTCGGGGCGCTCGAGGCGTACGCCGCCCGTGTGGCCGGCTCGGTGGGCGCCATGATGACGCTCGTCATGGGGGTAAAGACCCGCGTCGCGCTCGCGCGGGCGTGCGATCTCGGAGTGGCGATGCAGCTCACGAACGTTGCGCGTGACGTGGGCGCCGATGGGGCGCTCGGGCGCGTCTACTTGCCGACGACCTGGCTTGCGGACGAGGGCCTGTCCCGGGAAGAAGCGCTTCGGCTCGCCGGCACGAAAACGTTCGACCCACGTTTGGGACGCGTGACGATGCGCCTCTTGCGGCGCGCGGACGTCCTCTACGAGCGCGCGGAAAGTGGCGTCCCCGCGCTCCCCTCCGACTGCCGCGCTGCGATTCTCGGGGCGCGCTTCGTCTACGCCGACATCGGCCGCGAGATCGCGAAAAATCACCACGACTCGGTCACGCGTCGTGCCGTCGTTTCTTCGACGCGAAAGCTTTGGTTGCTCGCGCGGGCTCGCGCCACGGCCACGGCGTCGGGCCTGTTGCCGACGTCCATTTTGGAGGATCCTCCGCTCGACGCGACGCGCTTCTTGGTCGATGCCGCGTGCGATCCATGACCGATCGCGGTCTCTTGCGCGAGCGTCTCGGCGCCGAGCTCGAAGAGCGTCTCGACCATCTCGACGCGAGCCGTCTTTCCCGGCCCGTGGACACCGTCCTTCCCTCGTTCGACCGACGCGCAGACACCGACACGGACGTGCTGCTCGCTGGTGGAGGTCTGTCCCTAATCCTCGCCTGGGCACTCGCGCGTCGAGGTATCCGGGTCGTCGTCGTCGAGCGAGCCCAGGCCGGCGTAGGCCATCGTGAGTGGAACGCGAGCGACTCGGAGCTGCGGGCGTTGATCGCCGAAGGGCTCTTGGACGAAACCACGCTCCAGGAGCTCGTCGCAAAGCGCTATCGTCATGGATTCTGCCGGTTCCATGGAGGTGGGAGCTACCCCGTGACGAACGTGCTCGACGTGGCCGTCGATGCGGCACGCTTGCTCGCCATGGCACGGAAGCAGTGCACGTTGCTCGGCGTCAGGTTCATGGACCGCGCTCGGGTCACGGGACTGGGGCCGGGACCACACGGTGTCTCCGTTCGTGTCGACGCGGACGGCGGGCGCAGCGAGCTTTCGGCCAGGCTCGTGCTCGATGCACGGGGCTCGGCGAGCCCGTACGGCGGGGCCGACCTCGTGTGCCCGACCGTCGGTGGTGTCCTTCGTGGACTTCGCGAGGGAGGCGGCCCGCGCGAGATAGATTCCACGGTCGGAGAGATACTCGTCACGACGGAACCCGCCGACGAAGGCGCGCGCCAGCACGTTTGGGAGGGGTTCCCAGCGCGAACGGGCGAGAGCACCGTCTACCTCTTTTATTACGCCGACGCCGGCCGGAGCACGGGGCCGACGGGTCCGTTGCGTGCGCTCTACACCCGATTTTTCGAGACCCTGCCCACGTACAAGGAGGGTCGAGCCGAGCTCGTTCGACCCACGTTCGGAGTGATCCCGGGCGCCTCGCGTCTCGGGCCAGCCCCGAGGCCTCCGCACCCGCGCGTCGGTCTCGTGGGGGATGCGGCCGCGCGTCACTCGCCTCTGACGTTCTGCGGCTTTGGGGCGATGTTGCGCAGTGTCGCCCTCGTGCGCTCGCATGTGATGCATGCCCTTCGGGACGATACGGGGCTCCCCGATCCGATCGTTCATGACACCGAGGTTCACGGTTGGACGGGAGGCCTCGCGCGACTCATGGCCAGTGGAACGCTGCACGGGGACGCCCAAAACCGGCTCCTTGACGCTGCGTTCTCCTCACTTCACGGGATGGGGGACGCCGCGTACGGTGCACTCCTCCGGGACGAAGCAAACGCGCGGGATTTTGTCGAGTTTCTCGCGCGTACGAGCGTGGTCCGTCCCTGGGCCTACGTCGACGCAGCTCGCGGGCTTGGCGCCCGCGGAGTGGCCAAATGGGCCTCGCGGCTCGGGGCATCGGCCTTCTTCGGAAGAGCGCGCCCTTCCTGACCCGCGATCGAAGCGGAAGCGATCATCGCTGCACAAATCATCCAATGCGCGAACGGCCGTCCGATCTCGAGCCACTCGCCGGCACCGCCTTCCGGGCTAGTCCTCGTCGTCGTCCGGCATCGAGAGGTCCGGCAGGCCGCTGGTCGAATCTTGGAGCGGAAGACCGGCAGGACGTGAACGCTCCCATTCCGGGGCGGCCACGCCATCGAGGCGACTTTGGAGGGACTCGGCGAACGCGCGCGCCGTCGGTGGACGAGCGTCTGCGGTGGGGGCAAGCGCACGACGGAAGAACACGTCGAGATCGGGGACGTCGAGCACGCCGCAGCTCGCGAGCGAGGGCGGCATCGCGTGGTAGCGCGCGCCGAGCTCCGCGAAAGTAGACGGGAACGGAAGTGTTCCTGTTATCGCCTCGAAAAGCAGCAACGCCACTTGGAAGAGGTCGGTCGACGGCGTGACGGGTTTCCCGGCGAGCTGCTCGCACGCCATGTAGGCGGGCGTCCCGACGGCCTGTCCGGCGGCCGTGTGGCTTCGGTTCTTGCGTCCGGTGCGTGCCAGCCCGAGGTCCACGATGACCGCACGGGTTCCGGACGGACCATCGTGGAGCACCACGTTTGCAGGCTTGATGTCGCGGTGAAGCGTTCCCGCGAGATGAATCGCTTCGAGCCCGGAAAGCACGCCGATCGCAAGACGAAGCGCCTCCCTCCACGGCATCCGCCTGCCGGGCTGCGCGTCTAGGAAGCTTCGCAAGCTCTTTCCGTAGAGCCGCTCGAGCACCATGCACGGGCCGCTTGCACCTTGCGCCGCATAGTCGAGGAGACGCACGACGTTCGGGTGGTCGATCGTCCTCAGCGCTTCGGCTTCTTCGCAAAACCGGGAAGCGACCGTGCTGTCGTTTCCGTGCGTCGGGTGCTTGATCACCACGGCGGTGCGAGACGTGGTGTCGAAGGCCTCCCACACGGTGCCCATGCCTCCCACAGCGAGCACATCGCCTACCTCGTACCGTCCCATCACTCGTTCGCCGCGATGCAAGGTCATGGCACTCGCGAAAGAAGCACGATGCGCGCCGGGGCCCAGGCCCCGTTTTCAGCCGCGATCCAGCGCTCGCGCTGGCGGCTCAATGCGTCCTTGCAGGGTCGGTTTTCAGTTCTGAAAGAGCCTTGCTGGCACGGCAACTCTTCGTCTCCGCGCGTCGTGAAATTCGTCTCCTCGCGTCGTGCGCCGACGAGGCTTAGGCTTCGTGGATGGCGTCCGAGAAAACGCGGCCAAAGTCCGAGCTCGTCCAGGAGCTGAAGTCGCACGGCATCGTGCTCTTCGGGCTCGTGGCGTTCATGTGGCTCGTACAGATCGTCAATGCGCTCGTGTTCCAAGGACGGCTCGCGGGGCTCGGAGTCCACCCCCGCGCCCTCTCCGGCCTCGTGGGCATCCTCTTCGCGCCGTTTCTCCACGGAAGCTTCGCGCACCTCATCGGCAACACGTTGCCGCTCGTGGTGCTGGGCTGGTTCGTCATGCTCCGGAGGAAGCGTGACTTGCTCTACGTGAGTGCGTCCGCTGCGCTCGTCGGAGGCCTCGGAACGTGGCTCATCGGACCTTCGCTTTCGGTACACGTCGGGGCGAGCGTCCTCGTATTCGGCTACCTCGGGTACTTGCTCGTGCGGGGCTTCCTCGAGCGAAGCTTCTGGTCGATCGCGGGAAGCCTCGCCGTCTTTTTCCTCTACGGAGGAGCGCTCTTCGGCGTCCTCCCGGGCGACGTCGGGATCTCCTGGCAGAGCCACCTCTTCGGGCTCCTCGGGGGCGTCCTTGCGGCCCGCGCCCTCGCCAAAGGCGCGAAACAGGACGCCAAGCCTCGACTCGCCGGCGGAGCGAGCCAAGGGGCCACGGGGCGCGCGCGTGTCGGCAAGCTCGAAGCGGGTCCCGCCAAGCACGCAACTCCCATCCAAGACGACGACGAAGAGCTCGAAGCGCTCCGTCGCCGCGTCGGGCGTTAGGGCCCGCCGCAAAAGAAGTCCTCGACTCGCCGCCGAAGCATCCCCAACGGCAGCGTTGAAAATTCTAGGAATACCGCAGCATGTCGGCGAATTTGCGCCTCGCCGTAGGGGCGACTCGCCGCCGATTCGATCGACTTATTTTGCGGCGGGCCCTAACCGGAGCGATTCATGTCGGCGGAAGCTGCCAACCGACCTCCGGCATGCCAGAACGAATCGCGCTAACGCTTTTTGGCCGGTTTGGCTTTGCCCGGTTTGGCTTTGCCCTTTTTCGGAGCCTTCGCCTTCGTGGTTCCGGCCTTGGTCTTCGCGACCTTCTTTGGCTTTGCGAGCTTAGGCTTTGCGACCTTTTTCGGGGTCTTGGCTTTGGGCTTTGCGAGCTTAGGCTTTGCGACCTTTTTCGGGGTCTTGGCTTTGGG
>JAYUKI010000886.1:0-11059 GCA_043764595.1 Myxococcales bacterium
CGCCGGGCTTCTCCACACGGCCGCGGACGGCGTGAAGTTCTTCTTCAAAGAAGACTTCATGCCCCCCAAGGCGGACAAGCTCCTCTTCAGCCTCGCGCCGATTCTGGCCATGGTGCCGGTGCTCGCCCTCACCGCGGTCATCCCGTTCGGCGACACCATTTCGCCGCACCAGCTCTGGCGCCACGTGTGTGCGCCCATGGACGGCCACGTCCTTCAAGTCCTCGACGGCCAGTGCATCGACATCGCCACGAAGGCCGTCATGTCGA
Organism: Myxococcales bacterium; assembly: GCA_043764595.1. Classification (GTDB taxonomy): domain Bacteria; phylum Myxococcota_A; class Polyangia; order Polyangiales; family Polyangiaceae; genus JAAFHV01. The sequence continues at coordinate 267 of JAYUKI010000886.1, forward strand.
AGCCGCTCTTGGTGTTCCCGTCGGCTGCACGCCTCGGAATCTCCACCGTCCAAACGCCGATCGAGCTGCAGGTTGCGCCGCTCAACGTCGGTATCCTCTACGTGTTCGCCATGGCCGGGCAGGGCATCGTCGGCGCTGCGATCGCCGGTTGGTCCTCGGACAACAAGTTCTCTCTCATGGGCGCCCTCCGCGCGGCCTCGCAGATGGTCAGCTACGAGGTCACCATGGGCCTCTCGCTCATCGGCGCCATGATGCTCTACGGCTCGGTCCGCCTCGAGGACATGGTCCGCTGGCAAGGCGACAACTGCTGGGGCATCTTCGTCCAGCCGCTGGCGTTTTTCCTCTTCTTCACCGCGGCTGTCGCCGAGTCGAAGCGCATCCCGTTCGACCTCCCCGAAGCCGAGAGCGAGCTCGTCTCCGGCTACTTCACCGAGTATTCGGGCATGAAGTTCGGCATGTTTTACTTCGCCGAGTACATGGAGGTCGTCACGAGCTCGATGCTGCTCGTCACCATTTTCCTCGGCGGCTGGCAGCTCCCGTTCCTCCACCGGGACGGCATCACCATCGCCATCGGCGACACCGTCTATGCATCGCAGCGCTTGCCCCACATCTGGGTGATCCTCTTCGGAGTCCTCGCCTTCTTCGGCAAGACGCTCATCATGTGCCTCTTCCAGGCGTTCGTCCGCTGGAGCCTCCCACGCTTCCGCTACGACCAGCTCATGAAGCTCGGCTGGACCGTGCTTCTCCCGGCCTCGCTCGCGAACATCTTCGCGACGGGCATCATCTACCTTGCGTGCGAGTCGGGCGGGGAGCCCGTCGCGCATGGCCTCAAGGCCGCAGGCGACGCCACGCAAGCCCTCCTCGCGGTCATCCTCACGGTCCTCCCGCTTTGGGGCCTCTACGGGTTCTTCAACACCCGTGCGAAGGACAAGACCCTCCTCGGCACCTCGGGAGAGATGGCTGCTGCTGCCGGCGGCACGAAGTCGTCCCCCATGCAGGCCTGAGCCCACGCCACCCCCTAAAAGCAGGCCAAAACCATGCCCCAAGCCTTTCCCAAGAAGCCCGCGAGCCCTCCTAGCGCCGTCCCGGTCACGCACGCCGAAAAGACCCCCACCACTCAGGCGTATCTGCCGGAGATTTTCCGGGGCCTCGGCGTGTCGATGAGCCACTTCTTCCGCAACACGCGGGACATGCTCACGGGCGAGCGTCCGGATCCGGTGACCGAGAGCCTCGACATCGGCATCACGACCATCTCGTATCCCGAACAGAAGCGTCCGTACCCACAACGCTTCCGTGGCGTGCATCGCCTCACCACCCGCGACGACGGCAGCCCACGCTGCGTGGCGTGCCTTTGCTGCTCCACGGCTTGCCCCGCGCAGTGCATCTTCATCGAAGCCGGCGAGTACCCCGAGGGGGACAAGCGTCGCGGCTACGAGCGTTTCCCCGTGCGTTTCGTCATCGACGAGCTCCGCTGCATCTTCTGCGGCTACTGCGTCGAAGCGTGCCCCTGCGATGCCATTCGTATGGACACGGGCAAGCACCCCGTTCCGTACGACTCGCGGGATCAGTTCATCTACTCCAAGGGCGATCTCATGGCGTTCACCGGACGAGACGGTTCCCACGAGTCGGGCAATCCTCGCCACGAGCCAGGAGATCCCGGACATCCCGGGCTCGATCGCGACCACCACTAGATTCGGCTCGCTGCCGATTCGATGCTGAGCCGCGGACCCTCGAGGTTCGCGGCTTTGTGCTTGAGGGTCCACGAGCGAGCTTCCAACTGCCCTTTGACGGAGGAGCTTCTGCCATGAGCGAATACCGAGCTTCGGCTCTGCGTTGCCCGAGCTGTTCGGCACTCCTGGAGGAGGTTGGGGCGGGGGACGCTCTGATCGATATCTGTCGGCAGTGCCGAGGTATCTACCTCGACTGGTTCGACGGCGAGCCTCGCGAGCTCGTCCAGCACGTCGTGACGCCGCTCGGCGCGGTGGGCCTTGGGGAGGAACCGAAGCCCCTGCCTGGGCCTTGTCCGCGATGTGCCGTGCCGCTCCATGTCGAGCTGTTCGAGAACCGTGGCCCGTGGATTCATCGGTGCCAAGGCTGTCAAGGCGTGTACCTCGACTTTACGTCCGCGGAGCTTCTCGCCACTACCGCGTCCCCCGATCCGAAGAAGGACGAAACGGCAGGGCCACTCTCCCGATTGGCCACGGCGGTCCGTGCACTCTTCACGTAGTCGAGGCTCGGAGGAGACCGACTGAAGTCGCTGACGACCGGGATCCACGAAGACGTGGACGATGGGCCCGAGTGGGGCGATGATCGAGGCATGCCGAAGGTTTTGGACCTCATGTCCCAGAGCGTGCTCACACTGTCGCCGGACTCCACGTTGGAAGAAGCCGCTCAAACGCTCGCGAACCTCGGAGTGAGCGGCGCGCCGGTCGTCGACAACGACCGCCTCGTCGGGGTCTTCACGAAATCGGACATCGTCAACGACATCTCGGATGGCGAGATCGACCTCACCGATCTTGTCCGAACGACCATGTCGAAGTCTCCGTTGACGGTGTCCCCCGAGGAAGACATCGGGGTAGCCGTCCGCCTCTTTGCCGAGACGAAAGTCCACCGCATCGTTGTGGTGAACGGGCTGGGCGCCGTGGTCGGCATCCTCACGCCACTCGATATCGTCATCGCGCTCCACGAAAAGCGCATGTAGGCACTGGCGCGCCGCGTCAGGAGACGGCATTTCCAACGGATTCGTCAGAAATGAATGGCGCGTGATGGGGGATCGCCCCATGCTCGAAAGCGATGAAGCCGTGGCTCGCCCCCTCATGCGTTTTGTTGGCATTGGCATCCAGCTCGACGGGGTGCACGGACGAGATGGCCCCGCCTCGCTACGCGGTGCTCACGCCCGTCGAACGCGGTCGCCCCTCCGAGGGCACCGTGCAAGTTCGCCACGCGCCCCCGCCACCCGCCGTCTCCGACGGGGAAGAGCTCCAGGGCGGCTCGCGTCCGCGGCTCAGCCGAACCCTGCGCCTCGGTGAACAGACCGCAACCTACGACACGGGGTCCCGTGTGCAGCCGCCGCCATCCTCGGCGTCTCCCAACGTGACCGTGGTCGTCAACAACAACATCAGCCAACAGCAGACGATGGTCGGCGGTGGCTTCGGCGGCGGGTACGGCGGCGGTTACGGTCGCCCTGGCGGCTACGGAACGTACGCCCGGCCGACGTACGGCATGGCACCGTCTATCTCCGCCCCGCAGCAACCGCAGGCCCCACGAAGCGCTCCGCCCGTGGGCGGCAACTGGGCACCTCCCGTCAACTACGGACCGCCCGCGCTCCGCTGAAGCTCGAACCGAATGGCCCGCGAGCGCCTGGAGCCGTTTGAGTTTTTTCGGGTCGACCGCGTCCGGCACACGGGTCGAAATCTTGTTTTTGGAGCAAGCATGGTCGCCGTCGGAGCAAGCGCCATCGGGTCGGCGTTCGCTCGTCGCGTCGATCCGTCCACGGCGCGAACGGTCGCCGGCGCGGGCGGATTCCTACTGATCGTGGGCTTGCTGGTGGGCTTCGGGACCATGATCGCGACCCTGCTCGAGAATGCGTACCTGGGAATGAGCGACGACGGAATCGTCCTCCACGACGGCGGCGCCGAGACGCTCCTCGCTTGGGAGCGCGTCGCTCGAATCGAGCATCGTCGCGACGCGATCGTGATTGCCGAAGCCAGTGGCCGCGAGCAGCTCTTCTACGCTGGGAGCACCGCCAAAGTCGTTGCAGAGCGCATCGAGCTCGTTCGGCGACGGGCCTCGCTCGGCCTCGTGGGGCACCGGCTCCGCGCGTAGCGAAGCCGTCGTGACCGCAGCGACGGACGCGTCGGACGCGTCGTGGGCTCCTTCGAGGGCCAAGAAGGCGAGGTGGCCATCGGTCACGCGAGGCGCAAGCCCGTTGCTGCCGTCGAGGTCTTGGCCAAAGAGCACACGGTGCCGCCTGCCGGCCTTGGTCACGGAGAGCCCCCACCGCGCTTCGAGCCATGCGAGCTGCTCGAACACCGAAGTCGACGCGCGGGCAGGGGCAAGGAGGCTCTCGAGGAGGCTTTCGCTCGGAACGATCCCGCTTGGCTCGCCGGATAGGGCCAGCGTCGCTCGCTCGACGAGCTCTGTCACTGCCGCGGGCACGTCGCTCCAGCCGGCGACCGCGTCGAGCTTGCGGTAGGCGGGGTTCTGGCTCGATACCCACCAAAGGAGAATTTCTTCGCAGGCCCACGCGAAGCGCTCCGGCGACGAATCGACGAGCTCGACCGGGGTCATCGTTCCGTCGAACACGGGGGGCGGAGGAAACTTCGTGACGAACGCGATCGCAGCTTTACGTGCGCCTTCGCCGTAGTGGGTCGTGAGGTCGACCACGAGTGCAGCCAGAGCGCTCTCGTGCCGCGACACGACGACGTGAAGCACCTCGTGAAGGAGCGCGAGCGCCGCGACTTCGGCGGGAGTGGCCGGTGTTCCCTCCGCCAGGACATGCGCCGCGCACGCGTCGACGGAGACGAGGTCTCCGGACTGCGCGAATGCATCGTGGGGCAGCGCTCGCTTCGCACGCTCGGTTCCAAGTACGTGAAAGTAGCGGCGCAATTTAGTACCTCATCCCTGAGTTACGTTCTTACGCCCGAAGGTGGGAGTGCGCAAACCCACGATGGACGATTTTCGAGTGGCCCAACGGGGCCGTTCGGCGGGACGATGCCCGCCTTGCCAAGGGGCAGAGCCTCACGAACCATCGTCCAGGCCTGGCAGCAGGCGTGAGACCACGAGAGAAAAGAGAAGATTCGTGCTCGACCTTCCGCTTCCGTCGCCCTGTCCTCCGAACGAGCCGACGCTCACCTACGCCCCTGGTTCGCCCGAGCGCACCGCCCTCAAGTCCGAGCTGTCCAAGCTCTCCCTCGAGTGCCCCGACCTCCCGCACGTCATAGGCGGTGCGACGGTTCACGAAGGCGAGCGCTTCGCCGTTCGTTCGCCGCATGCGTTCCGAACGGTCCTGGGCCGCGGCTACCAAGGCGGAGCCAAAATGGCCGAGAGGGCCATTGCGGCGGCCAAGCTCGCGGCTCCGGGCTGGGCGAACCTTACCCTCGCCGAACGTGCGCGCATCTTCCTGCGCGCGGCGGATCTCCTCGCCGGTCCTCACCGCCAGATCCTGAACGCGGCGACCATGCTCGGGCAGAGCAAGACCGCGTACCAAGCGGAGATCGACGCCGCGTGCGAGCTCATCGACTTCCTCCGATGGAACGCCCACTTTGCCACGCGCCTCCTCGAGCAGCCGGTGTCCGCTCCGGGCGTCTTGAACCAGGTCGAGCTCCGGCCCCTCGAGGGGTTCGTCCTCGCGATCACGCCCTTCAATTTTACTGCGATCGCCGGGAATTTGCCTGCTTCGTGCGCACTGATGGGCAACGTCGTCGTGTGGAAACCGGCCGAGACCCAAGCGCTCGCGGCGCAAAAAATCGTAGCGCTCTTCGAAGGCGCAGGGCTGCCGAAGGGAGTCATCAACGTCGTCCACGGAGAAGGCGCTCCGGTGGCGGACGCATGCCTCGCGAGCCCCGACCTCGCCGGCATCCACTTCACGGGCTCGACCCGCGTGTTCCAGTCGCTCGTTCGTGGGGTCGGCGAGCGCATCGCAAGCTACCGCACGTATCCCCGTTTGGTCGGCGAGACGGGAGGCAAGGACTTCGTCTTCGCGCATCCGAGCGCTCATGTCGACGAGCTCGCCGTGGCTCTCGTGCGAGGTGCGTTCGAGTTTTCGGGGCAGAAGTGCAGCGCCGCCTCTCGCGCGTACGTGCCTCGCTCGCTCTGGCCGAAGCTGCGCGAACGTCTCTTGGCACACATCCATGCGATCCGAATCGGAGACGTCTCCGACTTTCGCAACTTCATGGGCGCCGTGATCGACGCGCGTGCCTACGACAGGCTGTCGGGCTGGCGAGACCGCTTGAAGCACGATCCTTCGTGCACCGTCCTCGCCGACCCAGGATGGTCGCGCGAAGAAGGCTACTTTGCGGGGCCGACGCTCGTGGAGGTCTCCGATCCGCGGCATCCGCTGCTCTCCGAAGAGCTCTTCGGGCCTATCCTCGGCGTGTACGTCTACGATGACGCGGCTCTCGACGACACACTGGCTCTCGTCGATGCGACGAGCCCGTATGCACTCACGGGGGCCATTTTTTCCCAGGATCGCGAGTTCGTGGCGCTCGCAGCGCGGCGCCTCCGCCAGGCCGCAGGCAACCTCTACGTGAACGACAAACCCACGGGCGCGGTGGTCGGCCAACAGCCGTTCGGTGGGGCGCGTGGATCGGGTACCAACGACAAGGCGGGTAGCGCGCTGAACCTCCTTCGGTGGACGTCGCCGCGAACGGTGAAAGAGACCTTCGTCCCTTCGCGGGTCGTGGGCTACCCGTCGATGTGGGCCGAGTAGGCGCCTCCGAGAAAGGAACGCGCGCCAAGAAACGCGAAGACCCGCGACGGTTGCCCGTGGCGGGTCTCTTGCCTTTCGAACGATTCGCTCAATCGACTTTCGGAGTCACTCCCATTTCGTTGAGGAGGTGATCGCCACCGTCGACCGCATCGAGCAGCCAGAGCACGTAGCGAATGTCGACGTGAATGCTGCGCGTGATCTCTGGCAAAAAGAGCCAATCCGAGGCCATCGCTTCGTAGTTTCCGTCAAAGACGAGCCCGACCAACTGCCCGCGCGCGTCGAGGGTCGCGCTGCCGGAGTTTCCGCCCGTGATGTGCAGATCGGCCAAAAAGTCGACCGGGATTTCTCCGAGGGTCGCGTCCACGTATGGACCGAATTTTTTGGACGTTGCGGCCGACACGAGCCGCGCCGGAACGTCGAACGGTTCCTTGCTCGTGTTCTTCGCGAGCATTTCGGAGAGCGTGGTGAACGGGCGGTAGGGCTTGGCTTCTTTCGTGGGCGCGTAGCCGCGCACCGTGCCGTACGTGATGCGGAGCGTTCCGTTGGCGTCGGGAGCAAGCTCCTTGCCGACCATCTCGCGCTTCGCGTCGACGTAGCGCGCCTTCACCTGGAGCATGCGTCCTTCGAGACGGTGCTCGCGGTCCTCGGCGGCCTCGAGGAGCGGAACGAGTTTTCGCGCAAGCACGATGAGCGGATCCTTCGACGTCTCGATGTCCTTCGATTTTGCATGCTTCAGCAGATCGACACGAACTTTCACGTCCTCGAGCTTGGTCTTCGCATAAAGCGCCTCGATGGCCTTTGGCGCGGCCTTCACGTCGCCCTTTGGCAGCACGAGCTTGAACGCCGCCGTACGCTCCGTCTCCGGGCTCCGGGCGATGCGCTCCAAGGCAAGGGCGAAGAGTCCAGTGTCGATGGCGCGCGCGTAGCTCTTTTCGAGCGCCGTGAGGGACTGGTCGATGCGCGGGACGTTGCGCTCTTGGAAGTCGGGACGACGATCGGCGTCCGGTTTTTCCCGCTCCTTGACGACGCGCACGATCGACACTGCACCTTGAAGCAGGCTCGGCAGCATCATCTCGCTTCGAAGCTCGGCATCTGCCTCGCGAGTCTTTGCATTCTCGTTCACGGCGGCCCGGAGGTCCGACAAGACGTCGCCGTATTTGGCTTTGCGCCCGGCATCGTCCGAGAGAAACGCCGATAGCTTGGCTTCTTCTTCCGACTTTCGTTGCGCGAGGCCGCCCTTCACGAGCCCCTCGAGCTGGCCCTTGGTGTTCGTGAGGGCGTTTCCGTAGCGCCGCACGCTGGGGGTGGCGCGAATCTTCACGTCGGGAGACGTCTTGCCGACCTCGTCGAGCCGGGCCAGAGCTTCTTCGCAGAACTTTTGACGGCGCGGGTACGTGAAGCCAATCGCCTCGTCGACCTCCGAGCCCGAGCGCCACGACTGGGTTCGTCCGGGATACCCGGCCACCATCACGAAATCGCCGGCTTCCAGCGGCTTCGCGGCCACTTTGAGGTGGTGCGGCGGCTTGTACGGGACGTTGTCTGCCGAGAAATCGGCGGGCTTGCCGTCCTTGCCGACGTACGCGCGGAACATCGAGACGTCGCCCGTGTGGCGCGGCCATCGCCAGTTGTCGATCTCGCCGCCATAGTTGCCGACGCCCGAAGCCGGGGCATACACGAGACGCACGTCACGAATCTCCATCTGGTCGATGAGCACGTAGAGCTTCCCGGCGTAGTACGACACGAGCGTGCAACGCGTGCCGGGGCGGTCTTTTTCGCACTCCGCCACGAGCTCCTTCGAGCGCTTCTCGACGAGCTGGTAGCGCTTCAGATCGTCCTTTTCGGCGGCCGTTCCGTCGAGGACCTTCGCCGAGACGTCGGTGAGCTTCCGGGTGACGAACACACGCGCCTGTGGCCCGTTCGAGCGCTCTTGGGCCCGAGTCTTCGCGATGAACCCGTCCTTCAACAGGTTCTCTTGCGGAGTCGAGTTGAACCCGAGCGCACCGGTCGCGCAGTGGTGGTTCGTTATCACGAGGCCGTCGGCCGAAACGAACGACGCCGAGCAGCCTCCGAGGCTCACCACGGACGAGAGCACCGACGACTCGGGATTCGCGAGCTCTTTCGGATCGAGCTCGAAGCCGAGCTTCTTCAGGGTTTCTTCCTGCACGGCAGACGCCATCTGGCTCGGCATCCACATTCCGCCGGGGTTCTCGAACACGGGCTTTGGGGCCCGGGGTGCGGGCGGGGTTGGGACGGCGACCTCGACGGGCCGCGGCGGAGGCGGGGGCGGGGGAAGTGCCTCGTTTCCACACGCAGCGGCAAAAGCCGACCCAAGAAGGGCGGGCACCAAGAAGGATCGTCGGCTCATCCGAAAGCACGTAGCAAAGGTAGGCGCCGGCGTCACGCCTCATAACTACCTGGATTGTATCACTTTTTCTTGGCGCTTCTGGCGCTTGCTGCTGCGAGGCAAAGGAGACGTTCCTGGCATCTCGACTTTTTGGTGAACGGATGGCACATGTTTCGTGAGCGAGGTGCGTCCCATCGCGCGCCACGATCGTTGCCGATGATTCGTTTTCCAAAGCGCCCCATCAAGACCGACCGTCTCGACGACGCCGACATCCTCGAGTCCGAGGTTGTGGAAGAGTGCATCGCAACGTCCGAGCTCCAAGCGATCGATCTCGACGACGCCGACTTCTTGCTGGCACCGGCCTCGGCCGAGCCCGAAGGCGTACGGAACGTCATGGCGTCGCTGGAGGCCGAAGTCTCGCGTGTCCTCGGAGACGACCGCTCGGTGCTCGGACCGCGGTCTGCTGTTCGCTCTGCGGCGTCGCTCGCCGAAGAGGTCGCAGCCACCCCGCATGCGCCGCCCGTGCGCCCCAAAAGCGTGCCCGTTCCCGCTTCGGTGCCGGCACCCGCTCCGCACAGGTCCGCGCCGCCTTCCTCGGGCCAGGTGCTCCCACTCGGCAGCTCTCCGTTCGTCGTGGCTCAACACGTGGTCGTAGCGGCATCGGGGGGCGTGCTCCCTGTCTCGGCACCTTCGGGACCGCTCCCGCCGCCCGAGCGGCAGATCGTCGTCGTGCGGGAAAAACCCGCGTTCGCGTGGGCTGTAGCGTGCCTTGCGCTAGGCGCACTAGGAGCGGTGGTCGGAATGCACGTGGCGAACGGATTCTCGAAGCCCACGCATTCGCCCGTCGCGGTCGCCCCCGTTGCGCAGGCTCCAGCAACCACGGCCACGCAAGCGCCATCCGTCGTTATCTTTGCGCCGCCCAGCCCAGAGGCTCTTCTGTCCGCAACGAGCGCTCCCACCGCCGCACCGCCGACAGTCGTTTCGTTCGACGAAAAAGACACCGTTCACGTAGTGGCCAAGCCTTTTGTGCCCCAGGCCGCTGCGCCCGTCCAGCCCGCGGCCGCCCCATCCGCGCCATCCGCCGCACCGCCTGCCGCAAAAGCGTCAACGAGCGCGAAACCTGGAGATCCGCCTCCGCTCCTGCCAGACGCCCCGCCGAAGCCGCTTGCCGCCCCCGCAGCACCGCCGCCGCCCCCCAAGCCCGCGCGCGTGAAGTCGCCGGAAGAGCAACTCCTCGAAGCCCAGCTCAAAGCAGCGACGAAGTAGCGCTCGCGGTTTCGAGAACGAGAGCCATCGAGAGGGCTCCAGGACGCGTGGTCGAGCTATTTCGGATCGACTGCGGCGCGGTGCTGCCCCGAAGGTTTCCGCAGCGCTGGCACGCGTGCTTCGATGCCCAGTGCATCGCAGCATTGGGAGCGAACGGCGCGGGCCAGATCGTCTTCGGGGAGTGTGTCCAGAATGCTCTCCGACAGAGAAAGCGCGCCACGAAAGTCCCCTGCAAGGAAGAGGTCGTACATCTCGCTTACGCGCGCCCCGCTCCGTGGCGGCGCGATGGAGGAAGCCGGCGGAGTGGCATCGCGGTCGTAGGGAACGTCCGTCTCGGTGGGACCGTCCGCAGACGCAAAGCCGTCTGGATCGAAGCCCGGCGAGGTAGGCGCGCGGTCGCGTGACTCACTATCCGATATCGCGGCGATGCACTCGCGATGGACGGCAAGAGCCATCGGATCTTCCGGGCGCTGCCGCAGGACGTCCTCGGCGAGCACGAGCGCCTCGGGATACGCGCTCTCGAGGTAGCGCTGGAACATCCGATGTCCGGCGTCCAGGGCTGCGGGCGTCAGAGGTCGTGAGTGGGTCGGTTTGGAGCGTTCCTGATCGTCGGTCATGGTTGCAGACCCACCCCTATTCGGTGCTCTAGAGCACCGAACAGGTTGAATCCCGTCGGCTTTCGCCGGTTTAGCGTCGCCTCGCGTTGTCGCTAAACCGGCGAAAGCCGACGGGATTCAACCTGTTCGGTGCTCT
>JAYUKI010000887.1:0-3187 GCA_043764595.1 Myxococcales bacterium
TCTCCGCTTCGCTACGAAGTCTGCGGGGGTCTCGACCTCGCAGACTCGGCCTCGACCCGGCCCGAAGACTTGTCACCCTGCGGGGGTCTCGACCTCCAGACTCGGCCTCGACCCGGCCCGAAGACTGTCACCCTGCGGGCGTCTTTGGCGGGAGAGCCCGCTCACAATTCAAGGGGCCGCCACGAAGTCTGCGGGGGTCTCGACCTCGCAGACTCGACTTGGCCCGAAGACTTGTCACGCTGCGGGCGTCTTTGCCGGGAGAGCCCGCTCACAATTCAACGGGCGCCACCCACGAAGCGGAGACTCTCAGGCCCGTACCTCTCGCAGGAGCTCGAGGGGCTGCGCCCCTCGAACTAGACGGAGGATCGAAAAGGTCCAGAAGTGCCGCGGGAATCGATTTCCCTCGCAGCCGATCGATATGGAGCTAGATCCATACCATGCGCCGACAAGTTGCGATGTGCCTCACCGCCCTCGGAGTTTTGACCTCGGTGGCGGTGGCCGCGTGCGGCTCGAGCGATCGTGGCACCGTCTTCACGGACGAAAACGACAGCGGAACCGGCACGGGAACCGGGCCCGACGGCTCGCTCTTCGGACCGGGAGACGTGTCCGCGCCTCCGCCGTGCGTCGGCCTCGAGTGCAACCAGGTGAAGTGCGAGGGTGGCGGCGACACCACGGTCACCGGAACGGTGTTCGCGCCGAACGGCACGCTGCCGCTCTACAACGCCATCGTGTATGTGCCGAACAGCACGCCAAAACCGTTCGACAAGGGCGTCACCTGCGACCAGTGCGGAGCTGTGGCCTCGGGCAATCCGGTGGTGACGGCGCTCAGCCAGTCGAATGGCACGTTCACCTTGAAGAACGTCCCCGTCGGCACGAACGTTCCGCTGGTCATCCAGATTGGCAAGTGGCGTCGCCAAGTGGTCATTCCCGAGGTCAAGCGCTGCCAGGACACGCGCCTCGATCCGGGGCTTACCCGCTTGCCGAAGAACCGAACCGAGGGTGACCTCCCCCGGATTGCGCTCACCACGGGTGGCTGCGACAAGCTCGGCTGCATGCTCCCGAAAGTGGGTATCGATCCGAGCGAGTTCGGTGTCGAGTCCGACGGGGACGCAAAGGCCATTCACACCTTCATTGGTGGTGGCGGAACCGGCGCAGGACCCGCCGGCGCGGGCACGGCGCCTGCCCTGTGGAACGATCTCGCCAAGCTCAAAAAGTACGACATGGTGATTCTTTCGTGCGAGTGCACCGAGAATCTCGGGAACAAGACCGCGGCCATGGGCCCCATGACCGACTACCTGAAGGCCGGCGGGCGAATCTTCACCACCGACTTCATGTACACCTGGTACCGCAACACTCCGGATGCCGAGTTCAAGTCGGCCACCAACATCTCGGGCGGCGCTCCGACCGGCGGAAATCCAATGGCGCTCGACGTCTCGTTCCCCAAGGGCAAGGCGCTCGGCGAGTGGATGAAGACGGTTTACCCGGCCTCGGCCCCCGTGGGCGCAGGCAACGTTCCGTTCGACGTCGTGTTCGACAACCTTCGTTCGGTGGACGGAACCAAAGGGCAAGTGTGGGCCAGCTCCGGAAAGACGAGCACCACGGCGCCGCCCGTTGCCCCGCGCATCTTCACGGTCAACTTGCCGGTCGGCGTCCCCACGGACAAGCAGTGCGGCAAGGGCGTGCACATCGACGCGCACATCAACCAGAGCGGCAATGCAGACCAGGTGAATGCCCAGTATCCGCTCTCGTGCACCGCGCCCCTAAAAGAGGGTGAGTCGGCACTGGCGTTCTTCTTCTTCGATTTGGCATCGTGCATCCAAAACGAAAAAGAGCCGCCGCCGGTCCCCCCCGTCCCCAAGTGAGGGAAGGCAGGTTGCTTTTCGCCAATACCTTCGCCCTGGCGGCGTCGGGCGTCCTCACGAACGGGAGTTCGTTCCGGGCGTCCCTCCTGGCCAGTGATCGGTCTTGACGAAAATCAACCAACCTTCCTTGGGAAGTTCGAGGGCGGAGGAGCGTCTAGTTCGAGGGCCGCAGCCCCTCGAGCTCCTGCGAGCGAACGGGCCTGAGAGTCCTCGCCTTCTCCGCTGCGCTACGAAGGCTGCGGGGGTCTCGACCTCGCAGACTCGGCCTCGACCCGGCCCGAAGACGGCCCTTCGGAGCGGACGTCTTCCGAACGAGAGACCTCGCAGACTCGGGTTCGACCCGGCCCGAAGACGGCCCTTCGGAGCGGAAGTCTTTGGAGAGCGACAGGACTTGGCCTCGACCCGGCCCGAAAAGGAAGTGCGGAAGGCGAGCGGCGAGGGCGCTCCCGCGCGGTCTTTGAGCGCTCAGATGAAGAGCTCGTCGATTGTGGGCTCCTCGTGATCGTCTACGAAGCGCTCGAGGTCGAAGGCGTCAAAGGAATGGCGCTCGTCGTTGCCCGACCTGACAGCCAGCGCTCGCTCGGCTTCATCGATTTCACGCTCGATTTCGTGGATATCAACGAGGCGGGTGCGACCGGGCTTGCTCATGGCTGGACCACTCAGCAACGGGTGTGCCGGATGGTTTCTTGACGGTTTTGGCCAAGCCCAAGGTGTCCGAGGCGACCGCGCTTTTGGAAGCCAGCGCACGGCAAGAGGGGCGAGTTGGAGGGCCTTTCGAGCACCGCGGACCGGGTTCGACGCGTGCGGTGAGGGCACGAAAGCTCGGCCTTTCTGGTGGTGCGCCACCCTTGAGCTCTTCTGGTTTCCGCCGCAAAAGGGTCGTGGCGCACTGTCAGGACTCCGACATCTGTCGGTCCGGACGCGTGCTGGACGAGCCCGTACCAACTTGAAAGACGAGGTCCCTCACGCCAAAGCCTTCCTCCGCTCTCCGAAGTGCGCCAAGTCTTCGGGCCGGGTCGAGGGCGAGTCTGCGAGGTCTCTCGCTCGGAAGCCTTCTGCATGGCCCCGACGGCGTCGCGGGTCCATGCGGGACGTCGCGGCCGGAATTGAGAGCGCAGCAAGCAGCGCCCCTACGGGTGGAACGGCCCCACGTGGCGCCTCTGAAGGGAGCCAACTCTTCGGGCCGGGTCGAGGGCGAGTCTGCGAGGTCTCTCGCTCTGAAGACTTCCGCTCTGAAGGGCGCCAAGTCTTCGGGCCGGGTCGAGGCCGAGTCTGCGAGGTCGAGACCCCCGCAGCCTTCGTAGCGAAGCGGAGAAGGCGAGGAC
>JAYUKI010000888.1:0-11039 GCA_043764595.1 Myxococcales bacterium
CCGAGATGGAGTGCGCGACTAGAGCGACGAACATGATGCCGGACCGAGGATTTCGCACGGTTAGCAAGCTGGCGCACCTGGTACGCGCGACGACGATGGATAGTCTTCTATCTTCGGAGGAGCAACGACGCGCAGCGCCGCCGTCCGAAAGCCGAAGGGAGTCATCCTGTTTGGCGCTCTAGGGAGCTTTGTTTCCTCACCGGTCAGTCCTCCGGGAGCTTCGGGGCGTGTCCGGTGGCCTGGCGAACGAGCTCGGAGAGGCCGGGGTCGGTCATCATTTGTTCGCGGAGCACGAGGCGAACCGAGCCGAGCTGCGAGGAGCTCAAGCCCTTCAAGCCCTGGGTGGCCTGATCGAGGCGGGCCTCGATGTAGCCGTTGACGTCGAGCTCGCCGGATTTCAGACGGTCGAGAGGGCTGGCAGAAGCCGCGCCCGCGGTGCTCTCGGTGCGGGCGGTCTTCTCGGCGTGGACGTCGGCGAAGCTGCGTTCCACCGGGGCCGAGCCTTCGGTCGCCTCCGCGCCCGTGGTCCCTTGAACGCCGCTGTTTTTGCCAATCTTGTCGATACCCATGACGGACTCCTGAGAGCGTACCACTTCGGGCTTGGCCGAGGGACGCGGGCGTTTCGTAGGACGGACCCGAGGGCAAGGTGAGCGCTCGTTGCCCCTCTCTCGACGAACCCTCGAGGATCGTTGCGTGCCTGTGTCGCTTTTTCGCAACTTTCCGAGAAACGAAGGAATTACATGCACTTCAAACGACACATCGCCGTCGCTTCGTACTTGCAGCGTTGGCTTCTCAGGGTCGGGAGCATGCTGGTCTTGGCGCGGGGAACGAAATGGCAGGTCGCGCCGTCGGCCGTTCCTTCGATTCGAGCTTCGGCCTCGGCGCAGCCCTCTTCTTTCGAGGCGGCACAGAGCTCCGCCACGTAGTCCTTGGGGCACGCCACGTCGCCCTTTGCGAGCTCCCAGTCTTGCTTGTGGCTCTCGCCCGAGTCGATGCGCGCGACGCGCGTGACCTCCCCTGGGCCGCTCCTGTAGCCGAGCTCGACCTTGACCGAGTGCATCTTCGGGGTCACGGGCGCCTCGTCGCGAGGATGAAAGACGAGTGTTTCGTCCCGCTGCACGGTCTCGCAGGCGTTCTCCGTACCGGCGGGTCGCACGACGATGGGAATCTCGGTCGCACCGAGCGCCGGCACGGCGAACGTATTCCCCTGGACGAGCGCGCGAAGCTC
Organism: Myxococcales bacterium; assembly: GCA_043764595.1. Taxonomy (GTDB): domain Bacteria; phylum Myxococcota_A; class Polyangia; order Polyangiales; family Polyangiaceae; genus JAAFHV01. The sequence goes on from JAYUKI010000888.1 coordinate 1,229, forward strand.
GAGCGGCGAGCGGTTGACGACGTGCACGAGGCGCGTGACCTCTTTGCCGTACGGCACGTCGCCGAAGTCGAGCTTCGGGGGAGTCACGTCGGGCTCGGCCAGCGTGAAGCGGCACACGTCGGCCAGTGGGAAGAGGGCGTAGGCCACCGGGACTGGATTTTTCACCTTGAACGTGAGCGGCTTTCCGTGGGTTCCCTTGGTGATGGCTTCTTCGAGTCCCTCGATTTCGAGGCCGCCCACCACCGTTTGTTTCACGGTCGCGTCCTCTGCGCGCAGCCGTGCTTTCACGAAGTCGAGGGCCTTGCCGAACACCTCGCCTTTGCGAACGACGATCTCGTACGAGAGAAGCCCCCCGACCTTCACCGAGCCGATGAAGTCGGTGGCGTTGGCACACGAGCACTTCTCGTTTTCGTAGGTCATCGCCGCGCTGGGCGAGAAAAACTGAGGGTCCTTGTCGCGCACGAAGGCCACGGCCACGAGCTTCACTTTGTGCGTCGATCCCTCGGCGCCTGCCGAGAGAAACGGCAGGATGTCCGCCTCTGCGCCCACCACGACGTCGTCCACGGCGAGGCCCACGTAGGAAAAATCGATCGTGCTGCTCTCCACTTCGCGCGTGGCCGCGCGAGGCTCGGCGCAGGCTTCGGTCAAGAGCTTGTAGCCCGCCGGGCTTCGCGTAACGCCTCGTCCTGGAGCGTAGCTGCCGGTCGGATCGAGAAGAAAATCGTGGCTAACGTTGGAGAACGCTCCCACCGCGGAGAGCAGCCCGTCTGCACTCTTGCAGGCGCCTTTTCCGAGAGCCTCGCAGCCGCCAACCACACCGTCCTGGCCCGGCAAGCGAGGTGCACCCGGGCACCCGGCAAGCACGAGCGCGGCCACCGCGAGAGGAGTGAGTCCGAGAGAGACACGGAGGCGGAGCTGGAAAGAAGGCGAAGTCTCGGAAGCGCGTTTCATGCTTTCCCGGTCTTACGGCGCGCGCGAACGGATGTCATGGGGTTCGGTGGGCTCGCGGTGACGCCACGAGGGCGGAACCGTCAGCCACCCGGTCGAAATGGGTGTGTCAGCTTCCGTCGAGACCGACGCGAGGCTTTTGCCCGAGGAGCGAGCACCGGAAGCCTACTCCCGCAGTCTGAGGAGCGGAGCGAAGAGCCCACCTGCCGCAGCGAGAGGATCGGCGGGAGATGGCACACCCATTTCGACTGGGCGCCTTAGGGCCCGCCGCCAAATAAGTCGATCGAATCGGCGTCGAGGCGCCCCTACGGCGAGGCGAAAATTCGCCGACATACTGCGGTATTTCTAGAATTTTTCAACGCTGCCGTTGGGGATGCTTCGGCGGCGAGTCGACGACTTGTTTTGCGGCGGGCCCTTAGGGTCCGCCGCGAAATAAACGCGCTGAAATCGGCGTCGAGGCGCCGGCTCAGCAAGGCGCGTTTTCGACGACATACTCCTCGTATTTTGAGAAGACGCAACGTAGCTGGGGCGGATGCATCGGCGCCGAGTCGGCGCGTTTATTTTGCGGCGGGCCCTTAGGGAAAGGCCACGTGCCCGCGGCGCAGACGGCGTTCGTGAGGACCCGCGCCGTCTTCTCCGAAGTACACCCACTCGCGAAACGTGAGGACCGCCACGTCACTCGTGCGAGGCGTCGCGATCGAGCCTATCGAAAACGCCTTGAACGTCCCGAAATTGCCGGAGAATCCGTCGAGGGTCACGCCTTCTCCGCGGGTGCGTGTGATGACTCCGCGGAGGCCTTGGCCGGCCACTTCCACCGAGAGCGCCGTCGGATGTCCGGGACCTGCCGTCGGGAGCGTGACGGGAACCCCGATCGGCTTGCCCATGGCGTCGATGCGCATCGCGAGCGCGCGGTACGCGCCGTCACGCGAGGGATCGGCGCCGTCGGGGGCTTGTTCGATCCACGCGACGATTGCGCCTTCGCCCATGGGCAGGAGCTCGGGAGAACGCGAGTGGGGAACGCTGGGAACGAGGCGCACCTCTTCGGTCATGCGTGTCGCGTCGTGGGCGCGAATGGGCGCCACGTAGATGTCCGCGAAGCCATCCCGAGCGGCCTCGCGTGGATCGGACCACGCCGCGAATACGCGGTCTTTGCCGTTGTACAAGAGGCGAAGCCCACTGGCGTCACCGGGGGCGTTCGTGATGCGCTCTTCGCGAACGATGCGGCGAAGATCGGGAGTGACCTTCGTGGTGTAGACCTCGCCATTTCCGTTTCGGAAGTCGACCCAGCCCACGACCCAAGCATTGCCCACCCACGCGATGGCCACGTCGCTGGCGTCGCCCTTCGTGCTCGTGAGGGTGATGTCGTTCGTGCGCCGGCCGCGGGCATCGATCCGCGTGACGTGAACCTCGGGATCGCCACCTTCGCGGGCCACCCAAACGACCGCGCCACCGTCTTCGGGCTTCCCTGCCCCAGCGATGGCCAGACCTCCGACCGCGAGAGCACGGTTCGTGAGAAGGGTCGGATCTTTGCCCTTCGTGGGTGCCTCGTCGAGCGACTTTCCCTGGTCGTCGAAGGCTCGCACGCGGAGGATGGCGGCGCGATTTCCGCGACCGGGCAAGTCGAGATCCGAGGTGAGGCTCGCCACGAGCGTGCGTTCTCCGAGCTTGAGCTCGGCGAGGTGCGACATGGACTCGCCCGTGGCCAACGTCTCGACTTCGAGAAATCGCGTGGGCTCGCGGCTCGTGGGCGACGCCGCCACGACGGTCAGCGCGCTCGATTGCGACGTTCGTGCGGGAACGAACTCGGTGCGAACGTGGGCGGGAGTCTCGCCGGAAGCCGAAAGCGCGAGGCACCCGGGGCTGCACGCCAGCGACCAGCCCATTCCTGGCTGATCCTCACCGAACTCGAGCGGAGAGACATCGAGAGGAGCGAGCTCGGCGTCGGTGCGGAGGAGCGTCGGGACGAACGGCTGGGCCGCGCACTCGGGCCCGGCTTTGGGATCGAAGCTGCACGGACGCATGGTGGCGAGCACTGCGAATCCGTCGGGCGTCGCGGACACTTCGACCCGCGATTTTGCCGCGATTTCGATCCGTGACACGTGCTTCGGTGGCGAGCTTCCGTCTCCCAAGCGTGCCATCTGGACGTACCTGCGACCACGCGTCTCGGCGACGTCCCGCTCCCAGGCCACCACCGCGCCCGTTCCCACGCCCGTGCCCGTGCTCGCGAGCGCCACGAGGAGCGTGCCGTCCCGGGTGTCGCTCACGCGATGGGGAGGAGCAAGGACCCCTTTGGTGTCGTCCACGGTCACGGCGAGCACTTCGGGCTCCGAGGCCGACGCCTCGGTCCACGCGACGTGCGTGCGCCCGCGATCGCGCGAGACCTCGATGGCTCCCTTCACTTGGGCGGACTGCGCGACGGCCACGGCGCGCTCGATGCGAGCGTCTGCGTCGAGAGTAAAGAGCGAAATCGCGGGCGTGGGGATCGCCGGTTTCTTCGGGGGATCCGAGGGTTTGTCCGATTTTTCCGCTTTCGGTGCGGCGTCGACCTGGCGCGGCTTCGTGTGGACGATGGCGATCTGGACCTCCGTGTCCGTGGCGACGACTTGCCACCCGGCCACGCCCTTCAAGACACGCACGGGCACGCCTCGCAGCTTGCCGGATGGATCGAGCGCGGCGGCATGGAGACCGCCTTCGCCCTCGGGCGTTTGCTCCACCCACAAGGCCAGGGCTCCACGGGACGTGGGCACGAGCTCGCTCCAGACGATGTCGTTCGAGGTTCGGGTGATCTCGGCCGCTTGGCTACGGAGGTTTCCATCCTCCGTCACGCCGAACGCCCATAGGCCCTTGCCTCGATCGGTGAGCGCCGAGAACGTCACCGCATATCCGCTGTCGGCACCGTGGGTCGCCGCGATGGCGAGGTCCGCCGAGTCGAAGGGAGTGGGAACGAGGTGCTTCACGCCGGACGTGAGCTCGCCCTGGGCCGTGAGCGGAATGACCGACACGCGCCGCACCCCATCGTCGCCGAACGCGAGGAACGCGGCCATCGCCGAGGTGTCCCGGCGCGCAAGATAGGGACCCACGGCCCGATCCCCGAGGGTTGCGATGAGGTTCGACTTCACTTTGGGCGCGCGAAGGGGCGTCCCCGGAGCACGTGGGGGAGCTTCTTTGCGAGACACGCCGACCGGAGTCGCGCTGCCTTTTCCGCACCCGACCGCGAGGCATGCCGCACCGACGCCCAACGCGAGCACGAGCGCGGAAGAACGCAGCCTGAACCGAACTTGGAGCTTTGGCATCACGCGGGGCCGATCGGACATAGCACGGCAGCCAGCATTTCGCGGCCCCCGCCCATTCCCGGATTCGCCAGCCGAGTGCGGGCGGAGTCACGGGCGGAGTCACGGGCGGAGTCAGGGCAAAGCGGGACTAAGCGACCCGCAGCAAGCGGCTCAGCGAGCGTCTTTCCCAAGCGATCGCGCGATCGTATGCACGGAACATGCGTTCCTGCTCGCGGAACTCGGCAGGATGCAGCTCGCGACGCCCCACGAGGCTGCGCTTGGCCGGCATCATGTGGTGGAGCATCTCGTGGTAGAGCACGAAGGCGACGAAGTAGCGGGGAACCCAGCTGCGATCGAGCACGGGGTGGATGCGAATCAGACGGTCGAGGTCGCTGTAGCTGCCGAGCTTCACGCTCTTCCGTGAGGCCCGGTCGGCTCCCGAGCGGGCGCGCGTGCCCCAAGTAACGAGCACGTTGCAGCCGCCCTCGAAGTACCGCTCGTTGACCTCGCGGAAAATCTCGAGCAAGTCGTGGCATTTGCCGCGCGGCGTGAGCGGGATCGAGCGGGCTTTCCGCCGCGCGAGCCGACCGTTCTGGGCCTCGATGTACTCGCTCACGCGCTGGCTGGCCGTGCGGTCCGCGCGGATCATGTAGTGGACGAGCGCATCCACGACGTGGGCCGGAGCATCGAGGAACATGTGGTGGATGCGCACCATGAGCACGCCACAGTGCGTGGAGTGCGACACGATGCTGTGCCGGTTGTCGGTGATCGAGAGGCTGACCGGTCCCGAGAAGGCAATCCGGAGCCTTCGCTCGAGCGACTGCCGCGCGCCTTCATGGACGAAGAGGCGGGGCGCGGGCGTGGGGAACACGAGCGAGAGCTGCGCGCTCAATCGATCGGGGATGCGGATGGCTGCGGCGCCGATTGGACCACCCGCCAGCAACGCGTGATTCGTCCGAGCGAGCCGAGGCCCGGGAAGAATCTTCTGTGCTGCCGCCGAGTACCGAGCGCCCATGGGCTTGCGCCTCCTCCTGTGGGGGTAAAGGAGGGGGTGCATGCTGTCAAGGAAGTGCCTTTTATGCTTTTATTTCAAGGAGATACACGCGTGGGCCAGCGCCCCCAACCGGCGCCTCTTGGAAGCCGGTGCGAAAAGTTTGCGCATTTTGCGAAGGTCCTTGACCGGGGGGTGGAGACACCCTCCGCGAGCCGTCAAGCGCGGTCAGCGAGTCAGCACGAGTGTTTTTGGATCGAGCACGAACCGCGGTGAAGACGCGAAACCACGTCCTTCGTTGGGGTCCGGAACAAGCTCCACCGAGACCACCATGGCCTTGAGCATGCCTTGGGACGGACTGAATCCGACCAAACAGGAGACGAGATCCGAGAGGTCCGGCTCGTGGCCCACGAGAACCACGTTGTCTCTTCCTTCCTGGAAGAGCGAGGTCACGAGGCCGAGCGCGTCCCGACCGGGCTCCATCGCACGCGCGATCTCGACGGGCAGCTCACCGAGGACGTCCATGAGGGCGGCTGCGGTCTCCCGAGCGCGAACGAGTGGGCTCGTCACGATTTCGGCCGGCGCTTCACCGAACGACACGAGGGCCTTGGCGACGTCGCGCACGCGATCGCGCCCCTTCGGCGTGAGGGTCCTGTCGAAATCGCGACCCGACGGGGCAAAGTCCTCGGCCGGGCCGTGGCGCATGATGGCGATTTTCATAACGAGAGTCCGTGGGCAGAAGTGGGTTGCGCGAGAGGGCGGAGACTCGAACGTTCGAGCTCTTCCACGAAGCACCATACGAAGGTCTTCGAGGCCGCGAAACAAGAACGACGAAGCTCGTGCGCGATGGCGTCGGGAGGTCTTGCTCCCCTGCCGTCTTTTGCGCCACCCTCGGGCGATGAAACGCGACGTGACCGTGTACTCCGATGGTGTGAAGCTCGCGGGCGTCCTTCGTCTGCCGGAGGGAGCCAGCGAAGGCCAGAAGGTCCCCGCGATCGTCTGCTGTCAGGGATTTTCCCTGGTAAAGGAAGTCTGGCTCCCGAAAAACGCGGAGGCCTTGAACCGCGCCGGATACGCCACACTCAATGTGGACTACCGCTTTTTCGGCGCGAGCGGAGGCGAGCCCCGATGCCGGCTCGTGCCGCGAATGCAGGTCGAGGACGTCCGCGCCGCGCTCACCTTCCTCGAGACGGTCCCCGAGGTCGATCCTTCACGGCTTGGGCTCTTTGGAATCAGTCTCGGGGCGAGCGTCGCGGTGGGCGCAGCGGGAAAAGACATGCGCGTACGCGCGCTGGTGGCCGTTGCGGGCCCAGGCGATCTCGGACGGGTGTGGGCGGGATTGCCCGATTTTCCCAAGTTCCGCGAGAAAGTACTCGAGGCGCGACGCACCTACGTGTCGACCGGCGAGGTCCGCTACGTCGCCGTTCCGAAGCTGCTCTCTTCGGATCCCGCGACGTGCGCGCTCCTCGTGGCCGAAGCTCCGAAGTTTCCGTCGTGGCGCCTCGAAATCACGTTCGAGTCGTTGGCCGATTTGTTCGAGTTCGCCCCGGAAGACGATCTCCCGAAGAGCCGCGCGGCCTCCCTCTTCGTGTACCCCGCCGAGGACGCGCTCATCACCAAAGGCGAGATGGTGAGCCTCTACGCGAAAGCTCGTGGCCCGAAGAAGCTCGTGTCGCTTTCGGGCATTCAGCACCACGAGGTCTACGACACGGGCGCAGGCTTCGAGCCGCTGATGCACGAGACCATCGCGTTCTTCGCCGAGCACCTGAAGTAGAGCTTCGGCAGGGTTGGTTCATGCATCCGGACAGAAATACGAATGGAACCCGAGTGGGATCCGGTGCGGGAGCGACACGCGCGCCACCTCGGTCATGTCGCGCGCATCGAGGACAAAACACACCAACACGTCCTCGCTGCGGCTCGTGCCGAACGTGACGAGCCAGCCGTGGTCCTCGGACGTGGCGGACGGCGCCGGCGCGAACGAAGGCTCTCCGACGAACCACTGCGGCGGGGGCGCCCAAACCGTCTTGCTTCCGGTGAGCAAATCGTATTTCACGAGGCCGTCGAACTTGAGCGCGGCATCCTTGGCGATACGAGGGTTGTAGCTGAAACGGGCCTTTTTTCCCTGGATGGTGTCGTTGATCCGCGGAAACTCGGTGGCCAAATCGTCGAGCTGACGCTCTTTGGTGGTGCCGGTGTCGAGGTCGAAACGCCACTCGTAGAGGTGAGGAACGAGCTCGATCGAATCGAGGCGTGCCACGTTTCCCGACGTGTCTTGCTCTTGCGGAATGGGGTCGGCCACACGGCAACCCACGAGCACGATCTCGCGGCCCTCTTCGTAGGCATTGATTGTATGGTACATGTAGCAGGGCGCGGCCTCGAACCAGCGCACGTCGGCGGCGTGTCCCATCCGCGGCAAAACGCCGAAGCGGCTCGGCGACTCGCGGTCGAACGCGATCTTCATCTTGCCGACCTTCAAGCGCTCGGGGTCCCAGCCCATCGGAAAATCGAGCAAAATCGAATAGTTTTCCGTGATCGCCATGTCGTGGAGGACGTGCGGCGTGGGGATCTCGATCGCCTCGTACCGAACGAGCTCCCCCTCCTTCGACACGAGGCCGTACCGAAGATGCGGCGTGCGCACCATCGAGTAGTCGAAAAAGACGAGCTCGCCCGTCCGCGGATCGACCTTCGGGTGGGCCGAAAATCCGCCCTTGAGCTTGCCGCCGAATTTCTGCGGTCCGAGGGTGGAGAGGTCCTTGGTGGAGAGCTCGTACGGCGTTCCCGACAGCCACCAGAGCGCATAGAGGCGGCCGTTGTGGAACACGAGATCGGTGTTCGCGGTGTCCTTGATGGGTCCACCGGGCAGGGCCATGGCTTCGGGACGAACGGCCTCCAGAATGCCGGTGTAGAGCGCCTTTCCGGCGGCGCGCTCGGCGTCGAAACCGCGCGTGTGGACCCAGCGGTTCATGTACGAGGCGGCCCCGTCGGCGAAGCGAATGCCGTGGACCATGCCGTCCCCGTCGAACCAGTGGTACTTTCCCATTGGCGCAAACTGCGGATTCGGCGAGTTTCGCACGTAGAGCCCGCGGAGCTCGGTAGGCAGCTTGCCTTGGACGGCCAAGCCCTCGGAGTGAAGCTCGCGCGTGACGGGAGTGTGCTCGTTCTCGAGGTAGCCGGTCGTGGGAAGCGCTCGGGTCATGCGGAGAGGCTACGCGCGGCAGCACGTTAGGAAAAGCGCAGAAACGGCCCCCTTTTCGACGCAAGCCGTCACGAGCAAGCGCCTACCCTCCGGTCCCATGCGCGACGTCTTCGTCCTTGCCACCGCGACTACGCCCTTTCGACGGTTTCCCGAAAAGAGCCATCAAGACCTCACCCGCGAGGCTTACCTTGCCGTGCTCGAATGCGCCGGACTCGAAGCTGCGCGCATCGACGCGACGTTCTTCGGCAGTTGCGCGATGCACCTCTTCGGACAAGCCAACATTCGTGGGCAGGTGGCCTTCTTGCCACTCGTCCGCGAGGGAAAATACCCGCGTAGTGCGCCCATCGTGAACGTCGAAGCGGGATGTGCGACGGGAGCCTTGGCCCTCCAAGCCGCCCGCGCCGCGGTGGCTTCGGGGGACGCGGACATCGCGCTCGCGATAGGCGTCGAGAAGGTTTTCATTCCGGAAGCCCCGGCAAAAATGCTCGAGCTCTTCGATTCCGGAATGGACCGCCTGCACCCCGAGGAATGGCGTGCACTCTACATGCAAAAGGCGGAGTCGTGCGGAACCACCTTCGCGCCGAGACCCGACCGAATCACTCTCTTGGATGCCGTGGCGCTCGGAGCTTCTTGGCACATGAAGACCTTCGGCACGACCAAAGCGCAGCTCGCTCGAGTGGCCTCGAAGAACCACGCCCATGGCGTGCACAATCCGAATGCCCAATACCGAGAGGCCATGTCGGTGGAAGCCGTGCTCGCCGACAAAGGCGTGGTGCATCCCTTCACCCGCGCGATGTGTGCTCCGATGAGCGACGGCGCGGCCGCGGTTCTGGTCGGTACGAAGGAGGCCCTGGCTTCGCTCGAGAGCCGCGCCCGGATCCGTGTTGCGGCCATCGACGCGGCGAACGGGACTCGCACCTCGCTCGAGGAGCCATCGGTCACCGCCGTGGCTGGAAAAAAGGCCTTTTCGCGCGCAGGCATCGCCCCTTCGGTCATCGGCGTTGCCGAAGTGCACGACTCGACCGCGTTTGCCGAGCTCGCCGCCGTCGAGGACCTCGGATTTTGCGGAGTGGGAGAAAGCGGGCCATTCACCGAGTCCGGCGCGACGTCCGTTGGCGGAAAGCTGCCCGTGAATACGTCGGGAGGGCTCGAATCGAAGGGCCATCCCCTCGCCGCCTCCGGCCTCGCCATGGCCCACGAAGCGCGCCTGCAGCTCGAGGGCGTCGCGGGAGCACGCCAAGCCGGTACGCCCACGTGGGCTCTCACGCACAACGCCGGTGGCTTGGTTGCCTTCGACGAAGCCACGAGTGTCGTCAGTCTGTTCGTCCGAGAGGGCTGACGTCGCTTCCAGCATTACAAAAAAAACACCCCACGAGGAATCCCTCGTGGGGTGTCGACACCAAT
>JAYUKI010000889.1:0-11031 GCA_043764595.1 Myxococcales bacterium
GCCTGTGCGGCCACCATTCCCAAGAGCTCTTCGCTGCGGTCGTCGAACGGGACCACCTGCAGATCCACGATGTCCATCGACGAGAGCTTGGAGCGAGGATCCCGCTTTTTGTTGATGAGCTGGATGACGCCGATGACCTCGTCCCGCTGCGAGATGAGCGGCACGGTGATCATGCTCTTCGTGCGGTATCCGATTTTCTCGTCGAAGCGTCTGTCGAACGCAAAGGTCGACTCGGCCGGGAGGGCATACACGTCTTCGATGCGAATGGCGCGCTTCTCCACGGCCGCCGCTCCGGCGATGGACCTGTTCGAGAGCGGCATCGTGAACTCGCGCGAGTCGAACGAGAGACTCTCGTTCTGTGAGAGCTTGAAACGCAGGGTTTTTCCCTCGTTTTCGACGACGTAGATGCTTCCGGCGTCGGCCCCGGTGACGAAACGGCTCTTTTCGAGAATGAGCCCGAGGAGCTTGTTGACGTCGCGCTCCGTGGTCATCGCGCGGGCGATGTCGACGAGCTCGCCAATCTCGTAGCGGTAGCGTGTGAGCGAAGCGGCGCGGCTCTCGGCGTGGCCCTTGGCCTCCAAGAGCTCGAATGCGCGATCCGTGGCGACCTCGAGCTCCTCTGGGGAGGCGTCGTCGGGCAACACCGTGGCGATGCCGAGGCCGCCCGCGCGGGTGAAGTCTCTCGTGACCGGCCGACCGACGAGCACGAGCAGAGCTTTGCCCTCGGCGCACAGCGGCGCGAACGGAAGCAAGAGCGAGCGCCCCTTGTCCCAAACACGTGCCGGCACGTACACCACCATGCAGCCGTCACGAAGCAGCGAGACGAGGAGTGGATGCGGCCTGCCCGAGCGCGCTTGGAGACGAGGCGCCAGCGTCGCGAGGTGCGCGGCGAGGTCGTCCATGCGGGAGGCAAGGGCTCCGGCGGTGGCTTTGGTTCCGTTCGTTTCGGCAGTGAGGCTCATGGGATCGGGGCGATGGTACCCGAACGTGCGGGCGCCGCCGCCCTTCTCGAAGCGGCTGTGCTCCGGAATTGCCTGCCATAGTGGAAGGGCCCTTTTTTTCGGCCCGCACGGAGGGTGCGCCCAGCGAGCGTCACGGGCGCGCCCGTGCAGCACATGTCGCCTGCATCGGGTCGGGCTGGTACCGTGCGCCGTGATGACCGAAAATGCCGATCCGATCGCCACGCTCCGCCAGGAATACGGCGATGCACCCATGGGACCCGAGACGCTCCCCGCCGATCCGATCGACGCGTTTCGAACCTTCTTCGAATCCGCGATCGCCGCCGGTGTGGCCGAGCCGAACGCCATGACCTTGGCCACCACGACGGCCGAAGGGCCGGACGCGCGTGTCGTCCTGCTGAAGGGTGCCGATCCGCGAGGATTCGTCTTCTACACGAACTACGAAAGCGAAAAGGGACGCGAGCTTCTGGCCAATCCGGCGTGCGCGTTGGTTTTTTCGTGGGTCGAAATCCACCGCCAAGTTCGGGTGCGTGGCTTCGCCGAGAAGGTCTCCCGTGGGGAATCGGAGCTGTATTTCCGCCTCCGGCCGCGCGCGAGCCAGCTCGGTGCCTGGGCCTCTCGCCAGAGCGAGGTGCTCCCTTCGCGCGAGGCGCTCGAGGCGAGGATGGCCGAGGTGACCGCGACGTACGAAGGCAAGGACGTACCCCTCCCGGCGCACTGGGGCGGCTACCGTGTGGTTCCTCACGTCGTGGAGCTCTGGCAAGGGCGCCGAAACCGGCTCCACGATCGCGTGCGTTATACACGCGAAGGTCAAGGCTGGGGGAAGGTGCGTCTCTCGCCGTGACACCTCAAATGGCGACCTCGGGCGTGCAATTCGCGCGAAGCTCTGAGAGTCTTCGCGCATGACCATGCGAAGGAGCCGAAGGCGGCTGGCTTGTCCAATCTGCCCGACCGCAGGGAGGAAGGCATGACCATGCGAAGGAGCCGAAGGCGGCTGGCTTGTCCAATCTGCCCGACCGCAGGGAGGAAGGCATGAACATGCGAAGGAGCCGAAGGCGACTGGCTTGTCTCTGCCGCCCGACCGCAGGGAGGAAGGCATGAAGGCGTTTTTCACGGCCGAAACGAAGACGAAGGTCAAAGGGGCCATCGAGGCTGTCGAAGCGAAGACGGCCGCCGAGGTCGTGGTCACCGTTCGCGAGCGATCGGCCGCCTACCGCGACGTCGACTATCTCTTTGGATTCGCTCTCGCGCTGGCCAGCTTGGTCGGGCTTCTCTTCCATCCTCTCGAGCTCGACGAGCGCCTTTTTCCCGTGGAAGTGGTGTTCGCGTTCGTCCTGGGGAGCGTCGTGTCGGCGTACGCTCTCGGGCGCTATTTCGTGCCCGAAGGCCGAAAGCGAGCCGAAGTGGTGCGTGCGTCGCGCGCGGCGTTCCACGAGCAAAAGATCGCCGGCACGAAGAGCCGCCTTGGCATTCTTCTTTATGTGTCCGCGGCCGAGCGAATGGTGTCCGTCGTGGTCGACGTCGGCGTGCCGGAAGAGAAGCTTCGCGCCGACATCGAGGTGTCTCGGGTGGCCCTCGAGGCTGCGGTCGCAAAAGGGGACCCAGCCCTTTTCGTCGAGAAAATGGCGGCCCTTGGAGAGATTCTCGCGCGCGAACTGCCGCGAACCGCCGACGACGTGAACGAGCTTCCAGACGAGGTCGCATGAGCCCGCGCGCCCGACGCACGACGGGGATCTCGCTCGTCGTTTTTGCCGCGCTGCTTACGTCGACTCTCGCGTTCGCGCGTCCCGGAGGCGGTCAAAGCTTCGGAGGCGGCTCGCGCAGTGGCGGCTCGTCGTCCAGCCGAGGCAGCGGCGGAGGCGGCTCGTCGAGCTGGGGTGGTGGGTCTTCGCGCAGCGGTGGCGGCTCGTCGGGCGGCGGTGGTTCGATAGGCGGCATCGTCGTCTTGATCGTCTTTATCGGGATCGCCCTGCTCTCCAACAAAGTCTCGCAAGGCTTGAAGGGTGGCGGATACAGCGTCGGTTCGGCCGGAAGCACGCCGTACGTGCCGCCGCGAAGGCGCGAGCCCCACGTCCCGGCCCGTACGCGACTTCGCGCGCTCCAAGCCCACGATCCGGCCTTCTCGGTCATCGTGTTCGAGGACTTCGTATCTGCACTCTACACGGAAATCGTGACAGCCGCCGGTCAGGGAAAACTCGATCGCTTCGAGTCGTACCTCACCAAAGACGGCAAGCTTTCGCTCGCGAACCGGCCCCTCCAAGGCGTCTCCACGGTGCTCGTCGGCGCGATGCGCATCGACGACGTCTCGGGTCTCGAACCGGCCTCGAGCTACGTCGAGGTCGAGGTCGTCTTCGAGACGAACCTCGCGAGCAGGGATCCGCGCACGGGGCACGAACGCGCCGCGTACGTGGTCGAGCGATGGACCCTGCGCCGCGCGAAGGCGGCAAAATCGAGGAGCCCGGACAAAGCTCGGGTCTTCGGTTGCCCGAACTGCTCGGCGCCGCTCGAGCAAGTCTTGGCGGGTCGCTGCAAGTACTGCGCGAAGGAGGTCGCCACGGGCGCGTTCGACTGGATCGTCGACGACGTCACGGTGGAGAGCCTCGAGGAACGCGGACCGATGCTCACCGGCGACACCGCCGAACAGGGAAACGCTCTGCCCACCGTGCTGGATCCCCGCGCGAAAAACCGGATGGACGAGCTCTGCGCCCGCGACCCCGGGTTCTCATATCCTGGTTTTTTGGCGCGGGTGACGCACGTCTTCCAGACCTTCCAAGGGGCATGGTCCGCGCGCGATCTCGCGGCCATGCGGCCCTTCTTGAGCGACGCGCTGTTCGCCACTCAGTCGTATTGGGTGTCCGAGTACAAGCGCCAGCGCCTGCGCAACGTGACTGAAAACGCGCGAATTCTGAGCACGGAGCTCGCCCGAGTGACGAGCGACACCTACTTCGATGCGGTCACCCTGCGTGTGTACGCGAGCTCCCTCGACTACACGCTCTCGGACGACACGAACCAAATCGTGAGTGGCAGTCGGTCGTCCGAACGGCGGTACTCCGAATATTGGACCTTCGTTCGCAGTCGAGAAGCCAAAGGGCCGGCTCGGGTGGATCCCCAGTGCCCACGCTGCGGTGCGCCGCTTGCCATCAATATGGCTGGAAACTGCACGCATTGCGAGGCCAAGGTCACGAGCGGCAGCTTCGACTGGGTGCTCTCGCGCATCGAACAAGACGAGGTCTACGCGGGCTGACGGTACGACGCGGCTCCCTTGCTCGGAGCGAGGGGGCCGTGTAGCTCTCGAGGATGGGAAAAACCATCGTCATCTGTGGTCATGGTCCGGGGATTTCCGACGCGGTCGCGAGGAAGTTCGGCAAAGAAGGATTCTCCGTCGCTCTCGTGGCGCGAAGTGTCGACAAGCTGGATAGCGCGCTCAAGGTGCTCTCTGCCGCGGGCGTTCGCGCCGCGGCATTCACGACCGATCTTGGCGATCCGGTCGCCGTCAAAGCGATGATTGGCAAGGTGCGCGAGTCGCTCGGCCCAATCACCGTGATTCACTACAATGCATACGCGGGTGGGGCAGGCGATCTCACCACGGCGGAAGTTTCGGAGCTTCGGACCTCGTTCGACGTGAGCGTGACGGGCCTCGTGTCCGCCGTTCAAGCTTCGCTGTCGGACCTCGTGGCGGAAAAGGGCGCCGTCCTCGTCACGGGCGGCGGATTCGCGTTCTACGATCCGAAGATCGACGCGATGGCGACCCAGTGGAACGCGATGGGGCTCGCGGTCGCGAAGGCCGCACAGCACAAGACGGTTGGGCTTCTGTCGGCCAAGCTCTCTCCGCAAGGGGTCTACGTGGGCGAGGTCGTGGTGCTGGGTGCAGTGAAGGGAACGGCCTTCGATTCGGGCCACGCCAACCTCGACGCGAACGACATCGCGACGAAGTTCTGGGACCTCTTCGTGGCGCGCAAAGAGCTCTCGGTCCAAATCGGCTGAGCGCCTCGCTCGTCGCCTCCGAAGCCATCGCTCCGGAGGCGCGAGGTCGCCCGGCTCACTCCGCGCTCACTCCGATGTTTCGTCGAGTGGGCCCGTCGGCGGATCGGGAAGCATCGGAAGCGTCGGGGCGTCGTGGAGGGGCTCGTCGACACGCGGAAGTGTCTCTGGACCCTCGGCGAAGCGGGCGGATCGGGGCTCGTTCGGAACTGGACTCATGGTGCACCTTCGGGAAAAAGGCGGAGCAAAACGCCCCGACGCCTCTCTCTCGACGGTCCGGGCCAAAGTGTTGCGTGTCCCGTGTCCGGGGGCTGACGATTTCTCTATGGCGAAGGGAGGACGGCGACGGTGGTGGCCGCGCCGGCGCGAACGAGCACGCGAACCGCGCCAATCCGCTTCTTCGTGTCGGCGGCCGTCGCGGTGAACGTGTGGAGCCCAGGCGGCACGTTGACGTAGCCAGCACGACCGAGGGCGTCGGTCTTGGTTTCGGTCGTCGAGGGCGTGGTGTTGATGATGTAGAATGCAACCATCTTGGGGTCGACGGCGGTGGTGCTGAAACTGACGTTGCCGAGGGACGCCCGATTGCAGTCGTTCGCCAGCAGGAAGACGAGCCCGTAGTTCACCGAGTCGTACGAGGACGGTTTCCCGAGCGCCAAGTCGGCCAAGTAGTCGACTTCGGACTGGCGCAAGATGATTTGATCGAGCTCGTTCGTCGGGGTGCGAAGCGGAGGAGACGTGTAGCGGACGGTGGGCGTGTAGATGCTGCTCTTGACCTCGAAGAACCCTTCGAACCCGAGCTCCACCTTGGACGTGACCGAGCCCGCTTTGGTCGTCACCCAGCCCGCGCCCGCTTCGGGGCCTGCGTCGAACGGACCGTCCCCTTGGACCGTGCCGCGAGGGTTCTGGCATCTAGGGTCGGTGGCAGCGCAGAGACGGACACCGAGGCCTGTGGGGGCCTCTCCGGACGAGAAGTCGACGTACCGAATCGCGATGTCCAGTTGCTTGGACGGATCGGGATTCGGGAGGGGAATGTTCGCGCAGGCGAACGGGTCTGCCGCGGCATCGAAGGGCGGAACGAAGGCATCGGTCCCAGCGTCGAGGCGGGGCTCGTTCGGATCCACACACACGTTCGCGAGCGAACAGCGCGTTTTAGCAAAGCCAGCACCGCGCGCACGGCAGTCGTCGTCGGTCGAGCATTGCTCCCGGCTCGTGGAAAAGAGCACCGAACAGGCTGCGCTCGTGAACGAAAGCATGGCGAAAGTCGAGACGAGGGCCAGACGGGAGCTTTGGAACATGGGACCGCCGAGGCAAAAGCAAAAGCGCTGCAGAGCTTCTAGCATCCCCAAAAAAGCGGGGAAACCGCCCAGCGTCCCACCGAGCCCGAACGACGCCGTTCTTTGCACGATCGAAAGATGGCGTCCCACTTCTGCAAGGTCGCCCGAAATAAGGCCGTGCAACCTGCCGACATTCTTTGCCGGGGCGTTGGAATGGTCTTCGCAGAGGGGAGGGTCGGCGCCGCGTCGATTTGGTTATCCCCCCCCCGACTGGGTTGATGCGGTGCCGACTTTCTATTCCGCATGGCTGCCGAGGCGCACGCGTTCGCATCGCACATCGCGTATCGCGTATCGCGCAGGAAATCCGAAGGCGAGTGAGATGCCCTCCCGTCGTCGGGGTGGTCGTGCTAGCGGAGCAAAAGAATGAGCACGACGACGCCTGCAGCCCGCGTGGCCGCAAAAGCCGAAAAGTCCGCCTTGGGTTCGTTCGAACGTCTCGGGCGCTACCTGGCCTTCGCCCCCATCTCGAGCGACGCGGCGTTCGCTCCGAACGTTCGGGCTCTCGCCGAGGCGCTCGTGGTCGATCTCGGCGCTGCCGGACTTTCGCGCGCTCGCATCCTCGACCTCGAAGCCGTCCCCGGTGCGCACCCGTGTGTTGCGGCAGAATGGCTCGGGGCAGGCCCCAGCGCTCCCACGATTCTCATTTATGGCCACTTCGACGTGCAGCCTGTCGCGGGCGAATCGTGGGACTCGCCTCCGCATGAGCTCGTCCAAAAGGGGGACCGGCTCTACGGACGGGGTGCGGCCGACGACATGGGCGGTTGGCTCAGCCACTTGCTCGCGATCGAGGCCTGGTTTTCGGAGACGGGCTCGCTTCCTTGCAACGTGAAGCTCCTGATCGAAGGCGAAGAAGAAATCGGAAGTCCCAACCTCGAGGCGTTCATGGATGCCTATCCAGACGCCTTCGCGGCAGACGCCATGGTGCTGACCGACTGCGAGAACCCGAGCGTCGACATTCCGGGGCTCACCGTGAGCCTGCGCGGGCTCCTCGAGATCGAAGTCGCGGTCGCCAGCGCGAAGAGCGACGTTCACTCTGGACTGTGGGGCAACATCGTCCCGGACCCCGCCATCACGCTCATTTCCCTCATCGCAAGGCTCGTCGATGCCGACGGTCGCATGCGCTTCGGAAGGAAAGAAATCGATCCGGCGTGGCTCGCGAGCTCGCGGGACGTTCCGCTCACTCCCGATTTGATTCGCCTCGGCGCGCGACTTCTCGAAGGCGTCGATCCTCTGCCCGAGCGCGGTCTATCTCCAGCGGCGTGGGCCTGGCGCCAGCCGGCGGTGACCGTCCTCTCCACGACGTTTCCGGCACCCGGAAGCGAGAAGAACGCGATCCGAAGGGCCGCTTCGGCCAAGCTCAGTCTACGGATTGCCCCGGGCCAAGTGGCCAAAGAGCTCTTGGACCTCATCTCGGCGGAGCTTCGTCGGGACGTTCCGGGTGGGCTTGCCGTGTCGATCACGGAGATGTCGGCGTCCGCGTCGTCCTGGGACTATGTCGCGAAGGGGCCCGCGTTCGAGGCCGCCGATCGCGCCTACGAAAAAGCCTGGGGTCGTGCGCCGATACGCGTCGGCATCGGCGGATCCATTCCGTTCGTCGCACTCTTCGGAAAGCGTTTTTCCAGGCTTCCGCTCATGTTGAACGGTGTCATCGATCCCGAAACGGGCGCCCACGGTCCGAACGAGTCGATGCACATTGGCGTGTACGTGAAGACCACCATCGCGAACGCGCATCTTTACGAGGAGCTCGGAGCCCTCGGAAACAAGCTCGTCGGGTAAGCCTGCTTCACTCGTATCGAAACGAGGGCGTGGCGGCGCCCTCATCCTTTCACGACTGGGCACTCTCCAGCCGTGGGGAGAGCCCGCGGCCCTTGTCGAGGCCGGCGGTTTGGAGCGCCCGAATGCCGCTCCGTGCATTGGCCATTGCGGCAAGTTTTCGCTCTTCGCCGTTGGCGTAGTCCCGGTCCCAAGCGAGCACTTTGGGTGTCATCAAGTGGTGCCAGAGGGGCGGGATCATCGCGACGACCAGGGTCGTCAGGTAGCCGTTGATCATCATGGGCGCGTTCGGATAGGGCTTGAGATCCTGATAGGGCACTTCGCCTTGCGCGTGGTGGTGCGAATGGCGCGTCAGGTTGAAGAGGCTCCAGGAGCTTACGCGTCGGTTCGTGTTCCAGGAATGGCGCGGCTGCACGGGAACCTCTGGATTTCGCACCATCCCGTAGTGTTCCATGTAGTTGACGATCTCGAGCAGCGCTTTGCCCCAAAGTGCGCAGGCCACGAAGAAGGCTGCCGTTCGAAAGCCCCCGAGGAAAAAGGCAGCGGCGACGAGCATCACGCTCATAAGGTGTCCGCGGATCACGGCGTTGTGCCACGAAAATACGCCGAGGCGCTTCTTCTTCAGGCGGAGCGCTTCGATGTGCCACGCGCTGACGTTGCCTTTGATGGTGGACGCGATGACGTGAAAGTACACGTTTCGCCCACGAGGGGCCGTGGCAGGATCCTCGATGGTCGAGACGTAGCGGTGGTGGCCATACACGTGCTCGATAGCGAAGGTCGTGTCGAAGCTGAAGGCAAGCAGCCAACGCCCAACCAGCATCGACACGGGATCCCAAGTGCGATGGGTAAGCTCGTGTGCCGTAATGGTTCCGATCATGCCGATCATGAGACCCGTGAGCACCCACGTCGACACGTGATGGCCGAGCGAGGTGGTCTCGCGCGCCGCCAGCACGTTCCACCCGGTGAGGTGGGAAATGCCAGCGCCGAATCCGAGTGGGTCTCCGGAAGAGACACTCCACATGGCAGAAAAAACGATGAGCGCGAGCAGTGGCAAAGCGAGCCAAAGCTGCACCGTCAGAACACCGGGATGCTTGAACTTCGGCGTGGACGTGTCGTCCCCGCCAATGGCATCTCCGATCAAGTAGATGGCGAGAACCGTGAGCAATCCCGCCGTGACGAAGTGCCCACCCGCGAGAATGGACACGGCCGCGAGCAGACCGACCACGTGGAACGAAAAGAACTTGAGGTAGTGCAAGACGTCCACGATCGCGCTCGTGGAAGCATTCTCCGCGTCCGGAGGTGCGGCTGCGAGCAAGGTCGGGGAGACGGCATCGGCCTGGGTCGTGAAGCGGTCGAAGTGGACGTGCTCCGATGAAATCCCGTGTTGCTCGAGCAGGGAAATTGCGCCGTCGATCATCGCGGGTGGGCCGCAGAGGTACGCGTGGGGAGGCGCGTGGTTTTCGCCGTTCGTGGAGTCTAGGAGCGCCGCGAGCTTGTCGGTGACTAAGCCGCGGTCACCGGTCCACGCCGCGTCGTCCGCCGCCGCCGAGAGCACCGGAACGAAGCGGAAGGTTCCTTTCCACTTTCGGGCGATATCCTCGATGGCGTCGAGCGCATAGAGGTCTTTCTCTTCCCGCGCCCCAAAGAACAACGTGGCAGGGCGAGATACGCCTTCGGCAACCGCGGCTTCCAGCAAAGCAAGAACGGGGGCCAACCCACTCCCCCCCGCCAAAAGAACCATGGGCGCGTCGCTCGGCCTGAGCCAAAAGTCGCCCGCGGGGCCAGCGACCTCCACCGTGCGTCCGGTCACGTCCGTGTCGTTGACGAGGGACGAGAACTGGCCGCCTGGGACCTTGCGAACGAAGAAGGTGACATGGCCGTCGTCTCGAGGTGCCGTGGCGAACGAATAGCTCCGCACCACGCCTTCGAGCCCTTCGAGGCTCACGTTCGCGAACTGGCCGGCCTTGTAGGGCATGGGCGTTTCGAGCTCGACGCGTAGGCGTGTGATATCGTGCGCGAGCTTCTCTTGCTCGACGACGCGGCCTTTGCTCTTGATGCGTGACGTGGCATCGAGCTCGATTTGGATGTCCGAGCGCGGGACGCTCTGGCAGGCGAGGATGTAGCCTTTGTCGATCTCGTCGGCGGAGAGCAGGTACCCGGTTTCGGTAAGCTCCTTCACTTTGCCTTCGGTCAGTCGGCACTTGCAGGTCCCGCAGCCGCCGACGCGGCAGCTGTAGGGGAAATCGATGCCACTGCGCAGCGCTGCTTGCAGCACCGTTTCCTGCGGTGCGACCTCGATGGACTGGCCGTTCATCCTCAGGGTGGGAAGTCGCTTCTTGGATGCCGAGGTCGCCATTCGCTCTCCTGCTGTGGATCTGCCCGAGGACTACCGTAGCCCGGCGATGCCCTGGCAGCAGGTCCGGCCTTGACAAGCAGAGGTCATTTATTGACAACTGATGCGAAGAATACGATCCGGAGCTTCGCGTCATGGGCCACGAGGGATTCACGCTGCCGGTTCATTACGTCCGGCACATCGCCGATCAGGTCCGCAGCATGGGCGGGGACGTCCCCCAATGGCTTGCCGCGAGCGGGCTCTCCGAGGAAAAGCTCGCTTCGCCATCGCTCACGATTGCCTACGAAGAGTTCGAGACACTCGTCCGCACCTCGCTTTCGGTCACGCGCGAACCTGCGCTCGGGCTGTTCGTAGGCGAGCGCTTGGTCGCGAGCACCCACGGCATCCTTGGGTACGCCGCCCTGAGCAGCGGGACGATTCGCCAGGCTCTCGAGCTGTTCGAGCGGTTCACGCGGCTTCGAACGACGCTCGTTTCGGTCTCGACCGAGGTAGAGGCGAAGGAAGTCCGCGTTCGCTTCGACGAAATGCGCCCCCTCGGTGAGCTACGAAGGCCGGTGTTGGAGGCGATCCTGCTGAGCATCAAGAACGTGCTTGGTGCCATTTCGGTGGGCGCGTGTCAGGTGAACGAGGT
>JAYUKI010000890.1:0-3174 GCA_043764595.1 Myxococcales bacterium
TTGAGCGCGAGCTCGGACGCTAGGATTCGCGTGAAGGCGTCGACTTGCGACGCGCCTTTCGTCCAATGAAGGGCATTCGACCGGAGAGAGCGTGTCTCCACCTCTTGGAGCATGAGCACGTCGGGCAAGGGGTCGAGCGCGGCTACCGCGGCAGCGATGCGTCGCATGCCACCTTCGGTGCTCGCCACCCCGCGTGTCCCGTGACCGAAGTACCTCACGTTGTACGACAGGATACGCATCACGAGCCTCCAGGCGAAAATGGGCCCTTGCGAAACACCACGGCGAAATTGTCACGGGGCATATCGGTCACGTTTTCGAGCGAAAAACCGCGCACTTCGGCGCATGCCGCCACCTCGTCCAGGTCCCGCACTCCCCACGAAGGATCGCGCAAGCGGAGCTCGGCGTCGAAGCGCGCGTTGCTCTCCGCCGTGTGTTTTCCGGCGCGTCGGTACGGTCCATAAAGAAGCACGAACGCGGATGGGGCGAGTGCCTTCTCCGCATTTGCGAAGAGTCCGAGCGTGGACGTCCAAGGGCTGATGTGAATCATGTTGATGCAGACGAGCCCGGAGAACGCCGTGGCGCCGGGCAGTCGAAACGGTCGCTGGGCATCGAGGCAAAGAGGGGGGAGAACGTTCTTGGCGCCCTCGCTCAGGCGGTGGGCGTCGATGCTCTCCAGACCGTCGAGGTCCACGTCGCTCGGTTGCCACACCACGTTCGGCAACTGGCTCGAAAAGTACGCCGCATGCTCTCCGCTGCCACTCGCGACCTCGAGGATTCGCACGAGACCGTCCGCCGCGAACGGACGGCGTTCGTCGCAGAGGGGCGCAAGGACCGCGAGAATGGGATCGCGGTTTCGGGCGACGGAAGGGGAGCTCAAGCGGACAGGCACGACAGAGGCTCCCATCTTCTCACGACACGAGGCACCTGTCAGGGCCGTCGAGCAGCGGGCCCTTCGGCCGTCTCGTGGGCCCAGGCGATCGAGGCATCCCAAGCACTTCGGCACTTTTCGGTCGTGGCGAGTCCCATGTGGTCCGGGGGCGCCGTTCCGTCTTCGGCGCGCTCGATCACGGTGAGCTTTTTGGGTCCGCTCGTACGGGCCAAGAATCGCTCGCCCGATACCGGCCGGCAGATGAACCGGTCTCCGCGGCTCACGATGGCGGCCACGGGAACGTCGACGCGAGTGAGCGCCGCGAAGTAGTCGTCGTGTCCGTCGTCGCTCTGCCACACGCCTTCTTTGGCCGTCCTCAAGAAGACCGAAAGCGCCCCCCGCGAGGCGTCGTCGCTTCCCATCCGAAGCGCGCGCGCGGGGAATTTTCCGACTCTTCGCACGATGGCATCCAAGGCATGGGCGGCGACCGAGCTCGCGAAAAAACGAGGAATCGAAGCCTCGAACGGGCGATGCCACACGTTCGCTCCGACCACTACCAGCGCATCGGCCCCGAGATGGCCCATGCCTTGCGACGCAAGCGCGACGTGCCCACCGAGCGAGTGCCCCACTACGAGCACCGCCCCGCCGCGATCTTTGGCGCACGCAACGACCGTGGGCAGATCGAACCTGACGAAGCCGTCGTAGGTGGCCTCGTCCGAGCCGCTCGTGCTGTCTCCGTGGTCGCGAAAATCGAAGGAGATCGTGCGGTACCCGCGCATGGCATAGCGGCTCGCGAGGCCGCGTCCCTTGGGTCTTTCCCACTCGCTTCGCCTTGCGAACATGGCGTGTGCGAACACCAACGTCGCTCGCGGAGGGCCTTCGGGCTCGCGCAACGTGGCGCGGAGGACGACGCCGTCCGGAGTGCGAAGCTCGAGATCCTCGCCAAGGTCGTTTCCCGGGACGTGGGGGCTCGTGTACGGCATGTCAATCGAGGGGAAGGACCCACGCTTCGTCGCCGACGGAGAGCCCGAGGTGCCGAGCGGCGTCCTCGCCGATGGCCGCGTCGCCGTCGGTCTCTTCGCCTCGCACTTTGCCAAGGACCGCACGAAAGTACGGTTCGGTGTCGAGGTGACGCGCGACGACTGCGCGAACCTTGGTGGGCTCGGTCTCGGGCAAGAGGCGCGAGATGCGAACCTTCTCGGTGCGCTGCACGAGGGAAATTTCGTCGGTGAGCGCCGAAAAGTGCGGGCCACCGTCGAACGGATCCACACGCTCGGCGTAACGGAACCCGATGCGCCGGAGGAGCTTCTCGACCCCACGGGTCTGGCCTCCGACCTTGCCGATGACGTCCTGCGCCTGTTTTGGCATGAGCGACGCGTAGATGGTGCCCTCCGGGAAGAGCCCCCGAATGAACTCTTTGTTGCGCTTCGAGAGGCGGTCGGCTTCGGCGTAGGTCATGCCGGTGAAGTGGCGACCCAAGGCCTCCCACAAGTGCGACGTTCCGTCCTTTTCGAGGGGTGGCAAGAGCTCCGCCAACACTTCGTCGCGGAAGAGCTCGCGGTGCATTTTGATGAACAAAAAGCGCACGTAGGAGACGAACTGCCCGAGCCGCTCCGGAACGCGCCGGTAGTCCGGAAGAAGCACGAGCCCGCCAATCTCGGTCGGGCCATTGTACGAATAGCCAATCGACAGGGTGGTGTGGGTAAAGTGCTTGTCGAGGGTCTGCGAATACCGCTCTTCGTCGATGACGTCGAGATAGATGTAAGGTGCATCCCTTCGCCCGAGCTGGGCGAAGATCATCGACGTGCCGATGATTTGGTCTTTGGTCTTGTCCACCAGGACGAAGACGTATTCGCGCCGCTTCGGATCCTTGATGGCCCCCGTGAAGCTCTTGTGGGCGGCGTCCAATATGAGGCGAACGCCTTCGCGATCGTCAGGCAAATTGACCGTGTTGAGGTGGCGCGCGACCGACAAGATTTGCTCTTCGTCGGAGGGCAGCGCGCCGCGGATCTCGTAGTCGGCCATAGGGCCATCAGGGTTACCACGAGCCCGGTGGGAGTGGCGACCCGCGACGCTCTGCGCGGTGCGGCAACGAGGCGCCAATGACGGGCAAGGGCGCGTCAAGCTCGCCGCGTCGGCGTCGCAATGTTCGACGGATCCGGGCTACGCTTCGGCCGCCCACATGAAGAAGCCCGCGCATCCCAACGTCTTGGCCCTCGGGCTCGGTTCGCTCCTCGCGGTGTCCTTGGCCTCCTTGGCGGGCTGCAAAAGCTGTGCGCCCCCGCCCGCGGGGAAGACCACAGTCG
>JAYUKI010000891.1:0-11006 GCA_043764595.1 Myxococcales bacterium
TCGCCGATATGGGCAAGTTCTTTCTGAGCAGGCCCTGGAGGCCGGGTGCTTTTCGCCAATACCTTCGCCTGGCCGTTGTCGGACGTCCTCGCCGACAGGAGTCGGCTCCGGGCGATCCTCCTAGGCCTGGCTCGGTCTTGACGAAAATCAGCCAGCCTCCTCTCTTTGGAACCCTAAGAGGATCAGCTACTTCGCGCTACCAGGTTCAGTGCACCTTGCACACATGTAGCCTTTCATGAATTTCGTGCATCGTCGAAAAGGGACTCGTATGGGCGGAGCTCTTCGAGGAGCCTCGCGAACGCGACCGACGCGGGCTCACGAATGGACATCGCGGCGGCCTGACCGGCCCAGAGCGCCAGCGACTCGGCGTCGCCTGCCGCAGCCGCTGCGCGGCGAATCGGCTGCGTGAGCCAGTTTTGGATAGGATAATTCGGGATATCCGATGCGTCGCGACCTTCGCGTAGAAAGGCATTCACGATGCCTCGCGCGTGGCGCCCCGAAAAGGCCCGAGTGAGCTCGGTCACGCGCCCCGCCTCGGATACGAGAGCCTGTTTATGCACCTCGGGGGCGGCGGACTCGTCGCACGCCAAAAAGCGCGTGCCTAGCTGCGCCGCGGAAGCGCCGAGGACCAGCGCGGCCGCAATGCCTCGTCCGTCGGCGATGCCACCTGCGGCCACCACGGGAATGCCCACGGCGGAAGCTATCTGCGGAACGAGCGAAAACGTGCCCACGAGCGACTCTTCCGTAGGCCGTAAGAACGATGGCCTATGGCCGCCTGCATCGCTTCCCGAAGCGACGACGAGGTCGAACCCGCGCGACTCGAGAAACCGCGCCTCGTCCACAGTCGTGGCCGCGCCAATCGTGACGATTCCACGCGCCCGCGCGGCCTCCATCACCTTCGGCGGCGGCGCCCCGAAAACGAAGCTCGCAACAGGCGGCCTGGCGTCGAGCAGTGCCTCGATTTGGGCGTCGAACGCAGGCGAAAACCTCTCGGGGAGCGTGGGCTCGGGCAAGCCAAACTTCGCGCGAACCGCAGAGAGACGGCCTGCGGCCCGACGAAACGAATCTTCGCTCGGACGCTCGCTCTCCCCCGCGAGCGGGACCCAGAGGTTTACCGCGAACGGACACCGCGTGCTGGCCCGCAGGTCGACAACGACCCTCGTGATGGCGTCGGGCTCCAGAGCGTGCGCCCCAAAGGAGCCGAGCCCTCCCGCCTCCGCTACGGCCGACGCGAGAGCGACCGTGGAGTAGCCACCGCCGAACGGGCCTTGAACGATAGGAAAGCGGATCCCTAGGCGCTTGGTTGCGCGCGTCGTGAGATTCATTGAACGGGTTTGCCCTTTTTCGGTGGCCGAAGCAAAAGACGACCTCGGATGCTTGGGACCGTAACCGTGGAGGTCAAGAGCTGGCATAGTGATCCTTCGATGAGCTCCACCCGACGCAGTCGTCTCCTCTCGGTGGTCTTTCTGCCCGCGCTTGCCGCGCTCGCCGCGTGCGCCGAGCCAGCCGTCCCCCCGCCTCCTCCGAACGTACGCCCGTCGCCCGCACTCGTCGTCGCCCACGTCGACGCCACTCTCGTCGCCCACGTCGACGTCGCGGCTCTGCGGCGGTCCTCGTTCGGTCCTGCGGCCAACGGGAAGCTCCTCGCCGAGATCGCGAAGATGGCAAACGTGCCATTCGTCGCGAGCTGCGGGCAAACGGCAGCCATCGACGCATTCGACGATCTCGTCGTTTCTTGGAAGGGCGCCAACGTCCACGTGGGGGCAACCTTCGCCAAAGGCCTCTCCGCAGCCACGAAAGATGACTGCGCTCACGAGCTCGCGGCCAGCGCAGATCGGCGGGGAGACCTCGTGGTGTCACCCCCGGGCCTCGCCCTCGAAAAGGGCGCCGCAGAAGCCCACACGAACGTACTCCTCGGAGGTCCACGCCTCGCCGCCATGCGAGGCAAGGTCGACGACGTCGGCACGGTCGAGGCCAACATCGACGCGGACGCCACCGGCACGACCGCGAACGCAACGTTCACCACTCTCACGCCCATTCGCGCAAGGGAGCTCTCTTCCGTCCTCGACCGGGTACTCGGCTCGCCTCTCGAAGCTTCGCGGCGTGCCAAGCTCGTCGAAGAAGCACACGTCGTCCAAGGCTCGAACGTCGTCGTCACCGTGCGACTCTTGGGAGATGCCCATACCCAAGAACTGGCTGGGACCGATATCGCACGCGCGCTGGCTGCACGGTCCCTCGGGGACAAAAGCACCGCGGGGCTCGGAGAGGTGCGTACGAAGCTCGGTGCAATCGGCGACGCGCTCGAACGGCACGCAAAAGCCAATTCTGGAGTCTTCCCACCGGGCTCGCGTTGGGTCCCCGGTGTGACGCCCCGAGGCACGCGGGTGCCCGTGGTGAGCGACAGCGCACAAGACGAAGCCTGGTCGCGTATCGGCATTTCCTGGCGGAACGAGCGCACTGCGTTTCGCTACAGGTTCGTGACGTCCCCGGACGGTAAGGTCACCACGGTGGAGGCCCACGGAGACCTCGACGGCAACGAGAAGGAATCGACCTTTCGCCTCACGCTCGAAGCAAAAGCCGACGGAACGCTCACTCGGTCCAAAGTCGAAGAGACCGACCCCTCCGAATAGGCCTCCCGGAACCGGTCGCTCCGCTTTCTTCCGTAGTCCTCGCGTACCTTTTTGCAGGGAGCCTCCGAATAGGCGGATGCCACACCTTTTGATCTTCCTTCATGCCCCGAGGACTCGATGTCCACGACCTTCTACCGAATCGCTCACCAAGTCCTACCTTCGCAGGCCGCGAAGAAGCCCTCCGAGGTGTGGGACTCCCTATCCGGCCCGGATTGGTCCATGTGGCTCGCCATGGTCGGACAGGCCCTCGGCGAGCCAGTTCGTGGAGTGGGCGTCGAAGGGGTGCTCACCGGGAATGCGGTGCACTCGCGCGACGGAGTCGATATGCTCGCCGTCTATTTTCCGAAACCCGAAGCGCCCGGCGAACCCTTTTTTGCCGTCTTGGCGCGTCCGGTGGGCACGAGCCAGCTTCGCTCGTTCGTATTCGAGCTTGGCATTTCGCAACCCGGAGAGCCTCTGCGCGTCGTCATGGCCGAATGGCGAACATCGGGCGAAAGCGTGATGCGCATTCGGTTCGACGTGGCAGACGATGCCTCGCTCGACACCTGCCTTCGCCGAACCGCCGAAGTCATGAAGGAGGAGGGATCGCCGGGAAACGCGCCAGTGGCTGCCCGTCCTCCCTTTGCTCCGATGAAGACGAGCGACGACAAATCCAGCGCGGCCGGCATCGCCGTGGCGGTCTTTGCGGTGCTCTTCGTCGTGGCCCTCGTGGTCTTCCTCTTCTTGGCGTGAAGAGAACCCAGCGATGCCCTACCGAGCGCCCACCGAGCGAGCGCCCGAGCCCCCGGAGACCGACAGCGGGCTCCACTGTGGGAGCTGCAACGTCCCCATTCCGCTCGGAGCAGACCGGTGCCCGAAGTGCCTTCGACGCAGCACGTTGGTCGACGCCGACGGTCTCGGGCCAAACGGGCCTACGTCGTCGTTGGGCGAAAGCAGGCCAAAGGCCCCCGAGAGTGCGATCCCCGTATGGCCTCGGACGCGAACGTGCCCTGTCTGCGGAAAGGTCGACGTCGGCGCGTCCAACGTATTCCTGCGCGTGTCGAAAGCCGCTTCTGGATTCGGAACCGTGTCGACGAGTGTCTTCGTGCGAATACGCACGTGCGAGCCATGCCGTGCACGCGTGGCGTTCCACGACATCTCCCGTTATGTGCTCGCGACGACAATGATCGTAGGCATGGGGATGATGTTCGGCTTGTTCGTCCCGACGACGGGCAGCATTGCGGTGGGGATCTGTGGTGTCGTGCTCGCGGTGGGGTCCTTTGGCACGTTCGTAACGCGAAATCGGCGCCTTCGGGCGCTGCTCGATGCCTCGGGGCTCACCGCCGAAGTGGCGCTCCGCTTGCCCACTCCGTCGGGAATTTTCGAATTCGAAAATGCGAGTTTGCACGCCTCCGTGCCAAAAGGACGACGGGTCGTCGAGATCGCGGAAATCGTACAGGAAGAGGCCTTGACGGGCCCCGAGTCCGACTCGGACTGAACGAGTCCAACGCGACGGCTACCTCGACCTCAACGCCTCCGCGTCTCGGACGAGCTCGGAGAAGCTCACGGCATCGAGCACCCCGAACGCGGCCTGTCCGCCTTTGGAATCGACGAGGGTCGCGGGCTGTGTCGTTTGGTCTTTTGCACTCGACAAACCCTCGATGTCGAAGCCGGGCGAGAGCGGAAGGCGCACGGTGCACACGGAGCCGTCCCGCGCGCGAAGGTTGCGAACGAAGGCGCCTACGTATCCGGGGTCCTCTCTTCGGTATCCACGCGACTCGAGGATTCCCATCGTTTTTCGAGCGGGCACGACGATATCGGCGACGCGAGAAAGGTCCTTTGCTCCACGCTCCGACGACTCGATCGTCGCGATCGCTCGTGCGAGCTGTTCGAACGGCTGGAGAATTTCGTAGTCCGCGAAAAGGCGCGACCACACGTCCACGAGGTCAGGATCGGACGCGGGATGAGCCATTCGAACCGTCCCGTCCACGAGGGCGAAGGTGGCATCGTTGGCGTCGGCGAACGTTCGATCCTCGGCGACGCGAAAGGCACGTGACCCACCGTCGTGCGTGACCACCCAGACGAGACGACGTGACACGTGGACGAGCAGCGGGTGGTCCACGAAGAAGGTCCGAAACTCCGTCACCGTCCACGAACGCCCATTGGCCATGGCGCTCTCCAACCTGTGACGCTCACGATCGGCCACCGCTTCGAGGTCGGCGCGTAGCCGCTCGAATTGCTCTCGCGCCACCTTGACGGCCTCCGCGTCGTCCGACTTCGACGGTCGCGGGAGCGAATGCGAGGGCGATGCGGGCTTTCCGTCGACAAGCAACGACACGACCGGGCGTAGGGTCTCGTCGAGCGAAACGACGAAACGACGCGCGCCATACGACAGCGTCATCGTACCGTCGCGATCGAGACCGACGTCCGGTACCGTGCGATCGCCGAGCTCCTCTGGGGTAAGACCTCGAGACTCGGCAGCTTCGAGCACGAGAGCGCTCGCGTGCTTTCGAAGTGCATCGAACCGCGTCGTGTCCGCGACATGTGCAAGATGCATCAGGGCGAGATCGGAGCCAATCGCAGCGAGTGCCACGCAGCCTCGTTTGGCCTTTTCTTGGTGCTTCCGCGCCCACTCGCGCGTGAGCGAGGCAACACGTCGCACCGAAGCCTCCGAGCAAAGGTGGACCGCCGCGAAGAGCATCCATTCATGGCGCCCCGGAGCGTCGCCGAGCACCCACTGTTCGACGAGCTCGATGGCGAACCCCGAAAGCGACTCGGGCTCGCAGGCTTCACGGACGAGGGCGATTCCGGCATACGGAGGCTCGAGCGGAGAGATTTGGAGCATCTCGACGAGAGCATCCCGAGCATCGGCGTCGAGAGCGCCTCCGGACACGAGGTTTACCGGAGGCAGCTCGCCCAAACGCAGGAAGTCGGGGCGCTTGGGCGGTGCGACATCCAAAGCCAAAGGGTCGCGCGCCAAGACCTCCTCGACGACCTTGGATACCTCCGCGCCATAACGCCGAGCCGCGTCCATTACGGCATTTTCTTGCCCGCGACTGGCCAGAAAGAGCAATGCGGACTCGGCATCGTCGCGGGCTTCGCCTGCCGGCCCCACGGCATCCGGAACGAGACCCAGAGCGGCAGTCTCCACGTGCTCGGCAAGCCATCCGAGAGCCACGCGGCGATACTTCTTCCGTCGCGCGGCCACGCGCGCAATACGCGGAGCCATGCGCGGAGACACGAGCGTCATCGCGGCATGCATGTACGCTTCACCACCGTCGTACGCACCGAGCCAACGCAGCCAATCGAGCTTCAAGAACCCCGGCAGCACGGAGAGTCCGTGCCGTTCGACGAGCTCGAACGGTGTTTCCTGAAGGCTCGTTTTTCCCGTGTTCCATGCCCACAGGACATCCTCGTCCGGCACACGAAGATACTCGTAGCCACCCGTCGGCCCCGTTCCACGCGACACCGCAAAGTCGGCACATGCGTATCCACGTTTCGCTATCCCTTCTTCGGTCTCCTTCTTCCACGTCGCGTGTTCTTCGGCGGTCATGTCGCGAACGAGACACCGTGCCATCCCGGACGAGCTCGAAGCGTTCGTTGGAACGACCTTCTCCTCGTCGACGCCCAAGACATCGACTTCGATGGCATTCGCGGATACCTTCTTTCGTTTCTTCGGACGCCATGGTCGGTCGACGAGCACGTTTGGAGCTTCGCCAGCCACACGCGCGTCTTTTGGTGCCACGGTCTTCGCGACCACGCGGGACACGGCGGTTGCACCTTTGCCTTGTGGAACACTTGCAGCAAGCTCTGGTGCGTCGCGAAAGTAGCCAAGGACGATGGGAGCCAAAATCGCATTCGTCGCATACGGGGCGAGGATGGCCGCCGCCTCTTTGGTTCGAATGCACGCAAGGGCGCTGGCCACGCTTCGCGGAGGCGTTTTGTGGAGTGGCCCATAGGCGGGCTTTTTCAAGAGCCCGGGCAAGACTTCACTGCACAGTGCAATCATATCGTCCGTCGGCAACACCACTCCGAGATCGAGGGCATGAGTCGCCACGGCATGAACCGTACGGCGCGCCTCCTCTCGAACGAGGTCGACGCTGGTCGCCGCGGAGAGAAGGAAGGTGCATGGCGATTTCGGGTCCGAGAGTTGGGCAGACTCGAGGTCTTCATTGGCCCATGGCTCGTCCGGAAACACGAACGCCATTCGCGCGCGGCGCAGGAGGTCCTGTCCTTCGCGAAGCGAGCGTGCAACCGACACGGCTTCGGCGTATTCGCTCTCGTTCGACGCGCAAACGGCGTGACGTAGCGGAAGCCAGCGAGCAGGCCAAGAATGGTCCAAGGCGCCCGCCCTCCGCGCGATCCATACGGCCGTCGTGTAGCCACCGCTTCCTGCGGTGAGTGCGAAGAACGACGACCTATGGAAGACGTGGACGCCGTCCGCGAGCCCCCGAAGTGCGACGACCGCGCTCAAGAATGCCAGCCCGTGGTCCGCGCGTTGAATCAAGTGCTCTGCAACCGCCAAAGTGTCGAGCTCGGCGCTTCGAAGCGCATCGATGCTCGGAGCGAGTACGAAAGCGACGGCGGCCTTCCCGAGCACGTCGAGCTCGCCAACGGTCTGTGCTGCGAGTCCTGCGCGGTAGATGTTCCCGTGGGTTCGATCACCAAACACGTTCTTTTCCGCGACGGAGTGCCGAACCTTCGACAAAAGGCGTCGCGCGGCAGCTTCGGTCGGCATGACGGCCGACCCCGGAATCGAGCGCCGAGGCGAGAGGTCCTTCCGAAGCGATTCGGGTACGACGAATGGCATGGCGGAAGCCTATCAGCCCGTCGAGGAACCCTTCGATCCGCAACGGGGGCGTCTGAGAATTCCCTCCACCCCATTGCACCGGGCGGGTCGACGGGGCAACGTAACGGAATGAAGCGCATCTCCCACGCCGTCCCGTTTCTCGCCGTGGCTTTGGGCGCCGCCTTTGCCCTTCAGTGCGGGAGCAAACCCGAAGACCCCCAAGTCTTTCCGACGGCCCCCCCCGAGGACGCGGCCCCGGTAGTCCCGCTGGACGCCTCCCCACCGCCAACGTTCGGCGAGGCGAGCACCACGTTTGCCGATTTTCCGCCGAAACCGGAGCTGGATCCTTCGCTTCCGGGCGACATCGATCGCCAATTCGAGGCCGCGAGCACTGGCACTGGCGACTCCGGTACGAGTGGTGCGCCTTGCGTGACCGAACCGCAGGACGACGCGATGGTCCCTCGCAATTGGACTCCCCTTTTCGTGGAGTGGTCGGCGCCGGCGGCACAAGCGGTCACCGAGATTCGCATGACCGTCGACAACCAACTCAATCCCTATGTGGTCTACGTGCCTGGGCGCACGTTCACCATGCCGCAGGCGCTGTGGTCGCTCCTCACGCTGCATTCGGCCGGCCGCGACGTCGTACTTTCGGTCCGCACCGCAGAGCTCAAAGACGGGAAGGTCGTCGGTCGTCCCTCGTCACCCACGCGCTCGACGCTCCATATTGCTCCGGTCGAGGCGCCCGGGTCGGTCGTCTATTGGAGCTCGAGCCCGGCCACTTCATTCAA
Source organism: Myxococcales bacterium (assembly GCA_043764595.1). GTDB lineage: Bacteria > Myxococcota_A > Polyangia > Polyangiales > Polyangiaceae > JAAFHV01. Next base: position 8,187 of record JAYUKI010000891.1, read on the forward strand.
GGGATTCACCATCGGCGACACGGCGTCGAAGACCGTTCTCACGCCCCAGACGGCAGGGGCGACCTCCACGGGTGGCCAGACCGAGTGCATTTCTTGCCATACGGCCTCCGTGGACGGAAAGCTCATCTTCTATACCCGGGATGTCAAAGACGTCTCACGGGCCGTCGACGTGCGTCGGGTCGCTTCTCCCGTGCCGCCCGCGGCGGGCGAGGTCTCTCCGTCTGCGCTCGCGCTCCTCGGGCGGAATTTCCAATATGCACCCCAAGTGTCCGCCGCGCACTACGCGCCAAACGACGCCGTGGTGCTGACGGTATTTCGCATTGGGACCACGAATCAGCTCATTTGGACGGACCTTCACGCGACGGACGCGAATGGCTGGGGCACGCTGGCCAGGAATGGAGACACACGGAACGTGTCCGCCCCTTCGTGGCGCCACGACGGAACCGCCATTGCGTACACGTCGTCGGCCGCGGGAGGCGAAGGCGTGATTGCCGACGTGACTCCTGCCGATCCGACGATGGATATCTACACGGTTCCGTATGGCAATCGTCTCGGTGGCACGGCAACGCCTTTGGCCGGCGCCAGTGATCCCACGTACCGCGAGTTTTATCCGACGTACTCGCCCTCGGACACGCTGCTCGCGTACAACCGCACGAAGAGCCCAGTAAGCTCCTACAATCAGCCGAGCGCCGAGCTTGCGCTCGTTCCCGGCAACGGAGGAACGGCCACGCGATTGCGAGCGAACGACCCCGCGGCGTGCAGCGGAAAGACGAGCCCCGGGCTCACGAACTCGTGGCCTCGCTGGGCGCCGAAGGTCGGAACGGTGGGTGCCCTTCGGTACTACTGGCTCGTTTTCTCGTCGATTCGGCGCACCGTGACCGCCGAGCGTCCCCAGCTCTACATCTCGGCGATCGTGACGCGGCTCGAAGGAACCACGGAGTCCGTGGTGGCCGAATATCCTGCCGTCTACGTCACGTCCCAAGAACCGACGGGCAACAACCACATCCCGGCCTGGGACGTCTTCGAGGTTTCCACGATACCCAAATAGCGGTCACGCCAAGAGCGCGGCCAAGGCGTCGTGCACGATGCCGTTCGTCGCCAGTACGTGGCCGGCTCGCACGTCCACGGGCCCCTTCGGGAGGCCCGTGACCCGCCCGCCCGAAGCGCGAACGAGCGCGGCTCCCCCCGCCAAGTCCCATGGATTCAGTCGTTTTTCCCAGTATCCATCGTACGTTCCATCCGCCACGAGACAGAGGTCGAGCGCGGCCGAGCCGCAGCGCCTCACGCCACGCGAGCGCTTCTTCACGGCCACGAACGCAGCGAAGTTGTTGTCTTCGTTCGTCGCCCGGTCGTAGGGAAAGCCCGTCGCGAAGAGGCCATCGGCCATGTCGGTCGTCCGGCTCACCTTGCAGGGCAGTCCCGCACGAGTGGTCGGCACCACGATTTCGCCCGTGACTGAGCATGCGCCGGCAAACGTGAGACCGAGGGCCGGCGCCGCGATGACGCCAAGCACCGGAATCTCGGTTCCGTCCGTTCCGAGTGGCGCTACGACGCCTATCGAGACGGCAAAAAAAGGATGCCCGTGGACGAAGTTCGTCGTTCCATCCAGAGGATCGACGAAAAACGTGGGTTTGCCGCGCTCGGTCTTTCCGCCCGATTCTTCGCCAACCACGTAGAGGCCAGTCTTCTCCAAGTGACGAAGCAGGATGGCTTCGGCCTCGCGGTCGAATCGAGTGACTAAGTCGGTCCGACGTCCCTTGGTTTCGACTTCGAACGGCGCACGAAACCCGGTGAGAAGATGAGCCGCAGCTTCTTCGGCGGCGATCTTGGCAATCTCGAGGAGCTCCTCGAGGCGGGCATTCGTCAGCGTCATTTCGATTCTTTCCGTGCATTGTGCACTTGGTATTCGCCTACGGCATCTCGGCTCGAGAGCGCCGCAATGAGCTTCTGGTGAATGCCCCCGAACGCACCATTCGAGAGGAGAGCGATCGTGTCGCCCTCCGTGGCCTCGCGCGCGAGGGTCTCGACGATGGCGTCCACGCTCGGAGCATTTTGGGCGCCGGCCCCCATCTCGGAGACGAGCTTCACGACGTCCAGACGCTCGGCTTCCGGTACGTTCGTACGCCCCAAAGGCGCGAGGATCACACGGTCCGCGCTCGCAAAGGAACCCGGATAGTCCGCTTGGTGCAGCGCTCGGCACGCTGTAGCGGAGCGCGGCTCGAACACGGCAAAGAGCTTGCCCGCGGGGTGCTTTTGGCGGAGCGCACGAAGGGTCTCGTGGACGGCCGTCGGGTGATGCGCAAAGTCGTCGTAAACGCGCACGCCACCCGCCTCGCCCACGAGGTCCTGACGACGCTTCACTCCCTCGAACGAGCCGAGGCCGGCGCGAAGGTCGGCAAACCCGATACCGAATCCTTCGGCGCACGCGGCGAGCACGCAGAGTGCGTTGCGCACGTTGTGGGAGCCAGGGCTCTTCATGGCGAATCGCCCGGCCGACGACCCTCCGACGAAGACGTCGAAGGCCTGGATTCCGTCCGAATCGATGGGGACCGGAGCCGCAAGCCACGTGGGCGGCTCGGGGCCAGTGTCGTCGCCATCGAGTGCACAGTGCACCACGCGGCATTTGGCCTTTTTTGCCACCGCGCGCACTTTCGGATCGTGTGCATCGATCACGAGGAGCCCGCCCTCGGGAATGCGCGCGACCATGCGATCGAACTCGGCTACGTATCCGGCTTCGTTCGGATAGATGTCGATGTGGTCGTGCTCGATACTCGTGAGGATCACGACATCGTCTTGGCCCACGCCCACGTAGTCCAAAAA
>JAYUKI010000892.1:0-3168 GCA_043764595.1 Myxococcales bacterium
GACTGGAGAGAACCCCATGAGCCCCTGTCCGCAATGCGGCGCCATTCCTCAGACCTCCGATAAGTTCTGCAACGTGTGCGGCTTCTCGCTTGGGCCGTCTCCTTTCGGTGCGCCGTCGGGACCCGGCGGACCCGGCGGACCCGGCGGCTTCGGCGGCGCACAGCCTTCGCCCTACGGAGCCCAACCGGGCTTCGCCCCGCAGCAAGGCGGGGGAATCCCGCCGATCGACTCCATGCCGTTCACCAACGACGCCTACGGCAACCCCCAGCAACCGGGTGGCGGTTTCGCGCAATCCGGCGGATATCCTGCGGGGGCAGGGGGCTTCGGCCAGCCTCAAGGTGGCTTTGGTGCTCCGCCGCAGGGCGGCGGTTTTGGTGGCTTCGACCAACAAGGGCAGCCTCAGGGCGGTTTTGGTGCTCCCCAGGGCGGCTTCGGGCAGCCGGGTGGGTTCCAAGATCAGACCGCTCAGCCAAACTACGGGGGCGGCTTCGGTCAGCAGCCACAAGGTGGCGCGGGCTATGGCGGCGGCGGCTTTGGTCAGCAGCCAGCGCCCCAACAAGGCTTCGGCGGCTATCCCCAACCCGGTCAGCAACCGCAAGGTGGCGGCTTCGGTGGAGGTGGTTTCGAGCCACCGAACCCCTACGGACAACCCCCTCAGGCTCCCGCCCCCGTGGCGCAGTCGCCCCAGGTCCCGGCCTACCAGCCTCCGCCTCCCCAGGCCCTTCCGGCCACGGCGCTTCGCGGCTTCATCCTCTCGTACCAGTCGAACCCCTCCGGTGAATTCTGGCCGCTCACAGGTGGCCGCAAGGTCATCGGTCGTGCGAACTCGGGCGAGCAGGTCGACGTTCCGCTCGCGGACGCCACCACGTCGTCCCGGCACGCCGCGCTCACCGTGGACGGCACCTCCGGAACGATCACCCTCGAGGACACCGGCTCGACCAACGGCACCTTCGTCAACGAAGAGCACGTCGGCTTCAACGGCCGTCGTGACCTCAAAGACGGCGACAAGCTTCGCTTCGGCGGCTACGTCGCCTTCGTCAAGATCGTCACGCGCACGAGCTGAGCCGCTCTCCTCGTAGAGCGCTCGCAACCGAGCCCCTATCCCTTGAGATCGGGGCTCGTTCTTCGTGGTCTGCGCGAAAGCGGATTGCGGCTGCGACGGGAGCGGATAAGCTGGCGATTGCGAGCAGATCGATGAGCGGGACAAAGAAGGACGAAGAAACCACGGCGTTCTTCCAGGTGCCCGAAGGGCTCCTGCGGCGAGCCCGCGGGGAAGACGCCGCGCCCGATACCGAGCGTCAGCCAGGGTCTTTGCGCACGTCGACACCCTCAACCGTGGCACCGCTGTCTGCCGCGCCCGCGCCCGCGCCATCGTGGGACGAGGCTACCGCGCAGTCGGGTCAAACCCAGGACGACGGACACACTCTCGCGGTCGCGGCCCCCGTGAGCGCCCCTGTAAGCCCCACCTCGCCTCCGCCTTCGGCCCTGCCCACCAGGCCTCCGCAGCGTCCTCTGGTCGATCCGCCACGACTTCGGCGCTCTCCCTCGCGCCCGCTCGATCCGTTGCCCGAGCTCGAGGCCAAAAACGAGGGTCCCCCTGAAGAAGACACGCTCGTGAACTTCCAACGGGACGAGCTCCTCCGCCAAACGAAGAAGTAGTCGTGCTGCTCTCGGGGCGCCGCTACGGCGTCCCTACGACTTGCGCGACCTGCTGGTTCTGCGAGCCGCCGGGGGAGCGTGTGGCCACGAGGGTGTCGCACTTGCTGGCGACGTTCACGCGCCATGCGGGAATGGCGGACCGAGTGAGGTCGGTGGTGAGCTCGTCGGAGGTGTCGGCTCGTGTGAAAACGCGCGTGGTGAACCCCTCGAACACGAACGCCGTCAGGCCGTCGTAGGAGAGGCCCTCGATGGCCGCATACTTGGCAATGTCGGTGAGGCCGCCCACGAGCTTTTTCGATTGAGGAAAAGGGACTTGGGTGCTGGCTCTGCGCGATTGGTAGATGCCATCGAGGCCAATGTTCGACGACGTGACGGAATACACGAACACCAGGCCGTCTCCCGAGATGGCGGGGGAGCTCACGTAGCCGTTCGCTGGCGCGGGCAAGAGGGCATTTAGCGCCGAAAAGGGCCCGTCCGTCAGGTTCGTGATGCGCCCCGTGGTGGTCGCGGCATCGCCATAAGCGAACGTGTTGTTCGCTCGGACGAAGAGAGCATGGCGGCCGTCGACCAAGAGCTGGCCCGCGCGACCCGGCTCGACCGAAGCGAGGTCCGCCGGAGGCACCTCGGCAACGGTGTATCCTGCACCCGATTTGCGCGCGAACGCGTAGGCGCCGATCCCCGTGCGCGAGCTGCTGAAGAACATGAAGGTTCCGTCGTCCGCGAGACCGTACGTCGATTCGCCCTGGCCCTCGACGCTCACGACCGACGGGGACGGTGCTGCCCCGGGCGCGATGTCTTGGCCCAGAGTGAAGCGGACTCCGCACACCGGCTCGCAGCGTCCGTTGGTCCCGACTTTGGAGTACGGGCAGGGGTTCGCGGCGTCGACCGGAGTGCCCGCTTCGGCATCCGCCAAGGGCTGGCTCGTGTCGGTGGCGGCGTCGACGACAGGAGTCGACGTGTCCGGCTGGGCCGCCACTGAAGCGTCCGGCGAGGCCGGCGTCGGATCGGAGCCTACACATGCGCCAAAGGCAAAAAGGCCAGCACCCACGACGACCGACAAGGCGATGCGCTTCACTGAAGTACCCTCCCAGTGCCGGTCCCCCCCGGCGGCGAGCGAGGGTAGCCCAATGGGAGAGGGAGTGTCACGTAAGGCGACGTATCAGAATGAGGGGGGCAGGGCGGGGGTGGCCGCGGCTGGCGGGCGAAGCGGCTTGCGTGGGCGGAATTGTGTAGTGCGTCATGGAGCACTCGAGGGTTGCCCTTCCCCATTTGCGCCGAAGGCCTGTAAAGTCCGCGACGCATGAACAAACTCGAGGTCGCCCTTTCGGCTCTGGTCGCGGAATTCGTTGACGGCATTCAGGGCGCCGTTCTCTCCGCCACGCTCGAAGAGGTCCAATCGCTGGGGCTTCCGCAAGCTCGAACGGTTGCTCCTCCGGCGCACGCTCCGGTTTCTCCCAAGGCGGGGGCGAGGCGCAAACCGAAGGTGTGGGGAATCCGTGTGGAGGACTA
>JAYUKI010000893.1:0-10995 GCA_043764595.1 Myxococcales bacterium
CACTCGGGGGTCATCCTTGTATGCGGCGCGTCATGCAAGGTCGTGTTAGTCGGATGGTGATCCCGGAATCATGGGCTTCGAAGAGCGGCGAATAGGAACAGTCATCGGCAAGTGGCGGGTCGACTCCCTTCTGGGAGCCGGTTCGATGGCTGCCGTGTATGCGGTCACGCACCGAAACGGGTCGCGGGCGGCATTGAAGATCCTTCATGGCCAGCTCGTGAACGACGACGCGGTCGTCGAGCGATTCTTGAGCGAGGGCTACCTCGCCAATGTCGTGAAGCACCCTGGCATCGTCCGGGTCTTCGACGACGGCATGACGGACGAGGGGTGTCCCTTTCTGGCCATGGAAATGCTCGAGGGCGAAACCCTCGAAGACTACTGTGAAGCCAAGGGTCCACGCCTCGACGTCGAAACCACCGTCGCCATCGCAGACGCCATCATGGACGTCCTCGCGGCGGTTCATGCAGGTGGTGTCATCCACCGCGACCTCAAGCCTTCGAACGTTTTTCTCACCAGTGAACGCGAGGTCAAGCTCCTCGACTTCGGCGTCGCCAAGCTTTCCGACAAGAAGTCGGTGAGCAAGCTCAGTCTCGTCGGAATGGTGCTTGGAACGCCCGCGTACATGGCCCCCGAGCAGGCTCTCGGCGCGCGCGAAGCCGTCGATGCTCGGTCCGACATCTTCGCCGTCGGCGCGATCATCTTCACCATGCTGACCGGCGAGAACGTCCACCCCGTCGCAGGCACCCAGCAAAAGCTCCTCGCTGCCGCCACCGCAAAAGCCCGCTCGCTCGGGTCGGTCATGGAGCTGCCGCCCGGCATCATTGCGGTCGTCGACCAGGCCCTCCAGTTCAAAAAGGACGACCGCTGGCAGACGATCACCCAGATGCGCAATGCGCTGAAGGAAGCCACCGAGCTTGCTCGTACCCGGAGCGTCCGGCCACCGCCGCCCTCGACGGCGCGGCTCAGCTCTACGGAGCGTTCGAACGACGGCACCCTGGTGAACGTCAAGGCGCCGAACTTCGACGAAACGCCGATGATGGCACCGGTCGCCGAGGCCGTGGTCGAGCCGGCGCCTCAGGGACGGCTGATCAAGACTCTGCTCGGAATGCCGGCCGATCCGGCGCTTCTCCGCAAGGGCCCCGAGGGAGTGATGGCCTCACGCGCCCACGACCTCGAGTCGACCCAGATCGTGTCGTCGAATCCTTATGGCCTCGTAGCGCCGGTGGCTCACGCGCAAGCCACGGCGAGTGGGCAATACCTCGCCATCCCCGACGTGACCGACAGCGGACGCGTCGGTCATTTTTACGGCAAAGATCAGCCCCCAAGCAGCCAAATCGACCTCCGGCCGCCGAAGCCCGCCCGCCCTGTCGTCGCCGATCCGTTCGCCATACCGAACAACGGTTCGTATCCGTCGGGCGCCGAGACGTCCTTCGACGAAAGAATCGTCCTTCCACGGACGCCACGGTGGCCCATCGCACTAGGACTTGCGGCGGTGATCGCGATCGTGGCGGGAGCAGGTGTCTACGTGCAAGCCAGCAAGTCGACCGCCAAGCCGCTGCCCGTTCCGTCCAGCGCACCATCGAATTCCGCAGCCCCTCTCGGAACGTTGTCGTCGACTCCCCATCCGACGGCTCTGCCCACGGCTACCAACCCAACGTCGCCCACGGCCGCGCCAAAAGCTTCCGTGTGGGTTGCGCCGGCAAAACCAACGCCGTGGACCCCAGCGGTGAAGCCCACCAGCAAGCCCATCGAAAAACCGGTCGAAAAACCGGTCGCTCCCGGCCCTACTCCGCCCGACATCGAGATCATCGAGTAGGCGACTTCCGCGAGGAAGTTCCGAGCGCAAGGGGCGCTGTGTTAGCCTGACGTCGGAGGTTTCTCCGAGCGATGAAAGACGGCACCCTTTTTCAAACCGCAGACAAGCTGAACGTCCCAGGACGTGGCGGCGGCGGGCGGCGCGGCCGCCAGGACGACGAGGAGGGCCAAGCCAGTCTGTTGGACCGCGCCCGCGACGCTGCAAAAGCCGCTGGTCGGCGCAAGGCGCTCACGGCGTTCGTCGCCGTCATTTGCCTAGCAATGACGGTCGTGGCCGCGATCTTCGCGCCCAAATCGTACGAGGTCGAAGCGAAGGTTCTCGTCACGCGCGCACGGCTCATCGGCGCAGCCGCGGACTACTCCACCCCGGAGGAACAGAAGTCCCAAGCCCGGCAGTTCGAAGAGCAAGTGAAGGCGCGGGACAACATCCTGAACCTCATCAAGCAAACGCAGCTCGTCGAACGCTGGGACTCGATGAGGCAACCGCACCGTCGCCTTATGGATCAGCTCGGTGCCAAGCTCGGAAGCTCTCCCCCCACCGACGAGCAGAAGTTCGACGCGCTCATGAAGACGCTCGATGCGAAGCTCAGGGTCGCCGTCGACGACGCCACCGTCAGCATCTACCTCGAGTGGTCGGACCCCACCGCTGCGCGGGACATCGTCGCCAACGCGATGAAAAACTTCCAGGACGCTCGGTACGGAGTCGAGATCGGCGGCATCAACGAGCAGCTGAAAATCCTCGAGTCGAACGTCGCGCGTGCCTCGGGCGAGGTCGCTGCCGCCGCCACCGAGCTGGCGATTCGCCAGCGCGATTTGAACAGTCTGAAGGTGCCGGATACTGCGGTCCTGAAATACATCCCGCGAGGAGGGGCCACGGCTCCCCCGCCCGGGGCGGATCCGGTGCTCGCCAAAAAGCTCGAGCAGATACGCGGAGAGAAGCAGGCACTCGAAGACCAGCGCCAGCAGCGCGTCCAGCAGCTCCAAAACCAGCTCCAGGAGCTCCAGCAGCAGTACGCAGACGGCCATCCCTCGGTGCGCGCGGTCAAGGACAACATCCGCGCGGCCCAGCAGGATCCGCCCGCACTCGCCGCGTTGAAGACGCAAGAGGCCGACGTTCTCGCCCAAATTGAAGCCCAAAAGAAGGCCGCTCCAACCAAAGACGACCCCTCGCCCAAGCCGCTGATGGCCGTGCCCGTTGCCGCCATCGACGCCGGCGTTCCGGCCCGTCCCAAGTCCATCAGCGACGTCCAGGCCGAGTTCGACACGGCACGCAACAAGTACGACCAACTGTCGACCAAGCTCGAGGCCGCGCGCATCGAAGCTCAAACCGCCGAAGCGGGCTTCAAACGGCGCTACTCGGTCACCCGCCCCGCCGAGCTCCCCGCCGGTCCGAAGCGCCCGTCCGGGCTCATCGCCGCTTTCCTCGGCCTCTTGCTCACCGTCGTCGCCGCTCTGGCGACCGCGGCCATCGCCGACCGCTTCTCGGGCATCTTCTTCGAGGCAAGGCACGTGCGCGATCGCCTCGGCATCCCGGTATTCGGCACCATGAAGTGGTGACCTGACCCGACGCACTTCTTTCGGATGGTACGGGCGTGCATCGCGCATTCAGGCAGCGTGCGCGCCCGATTCCTTTTTTGGCCCGGTTTTGGTGCCAGGAAAAATCCAGACGAACCCGAGATGCGCTTCGTGATATCGCTCGAAAGGAAGGCCTGTGTCCGGCCCACGCCGACGCTCTCCCAGGTCAACCGCGTTCCCTGCCGATGCTTCCCTTCGCGACTCTCCCTCCCATGGACACCACGAGCCTCGTGGCTGCACAGGTGCGCGTGGAGGAACGCGGCCGCTTCACGAGCGAGACCACGAGCCTCGTCGTCAAGCCCATCACGCGCCCCGTGCTCGAGAGCGAAATCGCGCCTCAGCTTCGCTACGATCTGTTGTGGGACCACGGCTTCTCGCACTTCGTCGCGATCTACGCGCCTAGGTTCATCGTCCCCGACACGTCGAACATCGACACGCTCCGCTTCTCGACCCCCACGGCCGACGAAGTGAACGAAGCCTTCCTGAACAACACGACGCCGCCACAGCAGTTCGGCGCGTTTCAGAACTTTGCGCTCGGACTCGAGGTCGAGAAAAAGCGCACCCATTGGGCCGTCTATCAGTTCGCCGGCTACGGCCCCATCTCGAACACTGCGCTGCTCGTCCAAAGGCCGTGGAACGGCGAAGGGTTGCCCGCATCTCCGTACCCCATCATTCCGAGCCTCGGTGCGGCGAGCTTCAACTTGCTCTTTTTGCAGACGCAGGCGTTCGTGAACGTGCGCATGTCACGAACGGTGACGCTCACGCCGCTCGTCACTTTTGGAGCGTTCGGCGGCGCCGACAGTGTCTCGCGCGGGAAGATTCCGCTCACGTACGGCCCCGGCGCACGACTCACGCTCGACGTGAAAACCACGCCCCGGGACACCTTCAAGACGTCGGTCGGTGGTGGATACACCTTTCCCGCGCTCTTCCCAGGCGACCAAATCGGCTCGCCCACCATTCGCGTCGAAGCCGAAGAGCGCTTGGTCCACCAGTGGAAGCCGCTTGCCACGAGCGAGATCGCCGTCGGCGCGGAGGTCGCCCAAAACCCCACGTTCGGCGCTCGCCTCTACCCTCGCGGAGAAGTGACCAGCACCTACGGCTGGGACCATCGGACTTCGGAAACACGCCTTGCGGTCAGCGGACGCCTTGGCCCATGGATCAACTTGCTGTCCGGCGACGTCGAGCAAAAGACCGAAGTCATTTTCGCAGTCAGTCATCGCATCGACAAGACCACCCTGCGCGGCCAGGCATCGGTCGGTGGCATCGTCGGCAACATCGACGTCATCTCCACGTACCTGCTGGCCACGGGCCAGGTGGGCGCCGCCTATCAGCTCACGAAGTACCTCTCGGCCGACATCGGCGTGCGCGCAACGAACCAGTCGTTCAGCAACGCACAACGAAGGTTCGATACCCAACAGGTCATGATCTTCGGCGGCATCACCGTCGCGACCGAACCCCCGCTCCGCCTGTGAGGTTCCCGTGAGCGACGACAGCCCGCCTGAGGGCTCCGAAGGCACGAAGCCCGAGGCGGATACGTCGACCAAGCCAGCTCCGCCAGACCCCTCTGCGCGCTCGCCCGAGCACGACGAGCACGAGCACCACGAAGAGCACGCACGCCGCGACGTAGCGACCGCGATGCGAAACGCGGTGAAGCTCGGCTTGTCGCTCATGGCCACATGGGCCGTCGCGCTCGGCGTTCGCTTCATTTTGCCGCGTTTCCTGGGACCGGAACGCTTCGGCCAGTACACCTGGGCGGAGAGCACGGCGGCACTCGCTTTCATCTTCGCCGGGCTCGGAATCAACACGTACATCCAACGTGAGGTTTCCGTAAAACCGGCCCACGCGTCGGACTTCTTTGGAGGCGTGCTGCTCGCGCGCCTCATCGTGATGTTCCTGCTCTTCTGTGGCCTCTACGGCTACGCCGTGAGCGTCGAGCGCGATCCCGAGGTCCACCTGACGGTGCTCGTTTTCGGTCTCACGCAGGCCTTCATGGTGACGAACGAGTCCCTGGCGGCGCTCCTCCAAGCGAGCACGAAAGTGGGGCGTCTCGCGGTGGCGAACGTCGCCGCGAAGCTGGTCTGGGGCGTAGGTGTGGTGGCGATGGTGCAGTTCACGCACCGCTACCCCCTGCTCGCGCTACCCATGTTCCTCGCCGAGCTCCTCAAGGCCCTCGTGCTGTGGCCTTCGGTACGACGCGAGGTCGGCCTCAAGCTCAAGGTGGACACGACCGTCACGAAGGCGGTGCTCATCGCGTGCATCCCCTTCTTCGTGAACACCATTTCCTACACCATGGGAAACAAGCTCGACGTCGCCCTCTTGAAGTCGCTCGCGACCGACGCCACGAAGGGTGCGCTGGAAGCCGCGCAAGCCGCCAAGGTCGAGGTGGGACTCTACGGCGCGGCCCAGAACCTTGCGTCGCTCGCCATGCTGCTCGCTCCCCTCGAGAGCTGGGTCATCACGCCGCTTCTCACCCGCGCCCTGAAACGCAGCGAAGACGAGTTCTTCGAGATCTTGCGCCGTGCGGTCGAAGGCATCCTCGTGGTGGCGATTCCGGCAACCATGATGATCAGCTTGGGCGCGAGCCTCTGGGTGAGGCTCACGACGGGATCGAAGTACCTCGACGCGGCGGCAGCCCTCCAGCAGCTCGCGCCATCGTTCGTGTTCACCTACGCCGCGGTGCTCTTCGCGACCGCGCTCATCATCATGAAGCGCTCGTGGAGCGTCACGCTGATCTCGCTTTCGCGCCTCTTGCTCCAGCCCCTTCTCATGTGGCTCGTCGTGCCGTGGGCTCACCGTCGATTCGGTGTGGGCGGCGCCGGCATGGGAGACGCGTTCTGCTTCACGTTCCTCGAGCTTTACGTCTCGCTCGTGTTCCTTTACACGCTCGGTCGCCGGGCGTTGGACAAGCGCCTGGTCGCGGCGCTCGGGAAGTCGTTGCTCGCGTATGGCGCCGCCTACGCGACCGACCACTTCACGAAGTCTTCCTTGGGCGACGCTCGCATCGTGCTCGACGGGGTCGTTTACCTCGTGGTGGTCGTTGCGACGGGTGGCGTGCGCATCAGCGACGCCAAAGCGGTACTGAACATGGTTCGAAACCGAAAGAGCCTCGCGAGCTGACGGAATCTCCGCCGAGATCCACGCTTCGTAGCGGTCGTCGTACCGAAATGCGACCCGGTCTCACTTTTTCAAACAGACGCGCGTAGGCTCGCGATATCCTTGACGCGCCGTGCAAATCGTCCCCGGAACTCGCCTTGGCCCGTATGTATTCGAGCGTCCGCTGGGGGTCGGTGCGTTCGGAGTGGTGTGGCTCGCCAACCGCGAGGATGCACCTCAGACGAAAGTTGCGATCAAAGTTCTCCACCCCCAAGCTGCCGTCTCGCACGAGAGCGTCGAACGCTTCCGCCGTGAGGCGCGCGCACTGAAGCAGCTCTCCAGTCCGCACATCGCGCGGATGTACGAGTTCGTGGTGGGCCCCCCGTTCGGCTTCGCGCTGGTGATGGAATACATCCAAGGCGAGCTTCTCTCGAACGTCTTCAAGCGCACGAAGCTCGGGGTCGAAGACTCGATCTACCTCGGCCAGAACATGCTCCGCGGTGTCGTGGAAATGCACGGTCACGGAATCATCCACCGCGACCTGAAGCCAGCGAACGTCATGCTGAAGCCACTCGCTTCGGGGTGGCGAGCCGTGATTCTCGACTTCAACCTCAGCCGCTTCAAGAGCGGCAAAGACGAAGAGGGCAAGCCGCAAGGCAGCCTCACCACGATGGGCTCGGCCATCGGAACCATCCCGTTCATGGCGCCCGAACAAATCGTCGACGCACGCCGTGCGAACGAGTCCGCAGACGTCTATGCCGTCGCGGCCATCCTGTTCAACGCCGTGGCTGGGAAACCCGCGTTCGACATGGCGAGCTTCCGCCAGAAGCTCACCGACGAAGCCCCTCCGGTCCCCACGGGCCGCACCGACGCGACGGCCGCCGCGTTCGAGGCCGTTCTCGCAAAAGCCATGCGTCGCATGCCGCTCGAGCGCTACGGCAGCGCCCAAGAAATGCTTGACGCCCTCGCCGCAATTCCTCGGAATTCGAGCCCCGCCTGACGAAACGAATGCACGTCCTCTACCTCACGACCGAATTTCCTTTTCCGGCAGTGAGTGGTGGTCGCGTGCGAACGGCGGCCGATCTTTCCCTCCTCGAGTCCCTGCCCGAGGTCACGTCGGTCGATCTCGTCTGCCTCGAAGAGGAGCCCACGGCGTCCGAAGCCTTGGACGAGCTTCGCTCGAAGCTCCCAAAAGTGCGGCTGACCGGGCCCATTTTTCACCCGATTCACCTCAAGAAGTTCCCGGCCTACGTCCCCCTCGTGGTCGCCCTGCGCCTCGTCCCCGGCTTCCCGTACCTCGCCGGGAAATGGGCGAGCGTGAAGGTCGCACGCGCCCTGACCAAGCTCGTTCGCACGAGGCGACCCGACGTCGTCTACGTCGACCACCTCGGAATGATGGTCTACGAGCCACTGCTCTCGCGGCTCGTCCCCGGAGTGCGCGTGGTGCTCGGACAGCACAACGTGGAGAGCGACTTTTTTGCGCAATTTGCCGAGAAAAAGCAGGGGATCGTTCGCAGTATCGCAAAGCTCGAGACCTCGCGGGCGCGCGCGTTCGAAAAGAGCTCCATGCGCCGGGCCGATGCCGTCGTGGCGATCTCCAGCGCGGACCGCGACGCCTTCGCTTCGCTCGCAGGCATTCGCGCGCACGTCGTGCCACAAGTGGTCCGATTCACGCGAACCGAGTGGACGGAGAAGCCTGCCCCACGCCTCGTGTACGTTGGAAACCTCTCGTGGCATCCCAACGTGGCCGGCCTCGACTGGTTCACGAAAGAAGTCTGGGCAAAGGTTCGCGCGAAGGTGCCGAACGTCGTCCTCGACGTCGTGGGCTCGGGACTGCCTCGCGACGCGAACGGCAAGGAAATCGTACCCGATGCGTGGAAGCTTCCCGGCATCACCGTGCACGGCTTCGCGAAGGAGCTCGCTCTTCACTACGAGAACGCGTGCGCCTTCCTCGCCCCGATCTTGGGCGGCTCGGGCGTGCGCATCAAGCTGCTCGAAGGGTTCCGTGCGGGGCTTCCGCTCGTCACCACAACCGCGGGAGCACTGGGCCTTCCACTCGAGTCGGGGCGCGAGCTTCTCGTGGCCGACGATCCCGACTCGTTCGCAGCACACGTCGCGAACGTTCTCTCCGACGTCGCACTCCAACGCACACTAAGAGAGAACGCGTACGCTTTCCTCGAGCGCGAGCACGGTTTGGCCCGGGCGCAGTCGGTGATGCGCGACGTGCTCGGAACGAAGGCGCAGACGCCCTGAGAGAGACGATCGTAGCCACGCGCGCGAGGCCTTGCGGAACATAGGCGCGCATCCCTCTCGCAAGGTGGTCTATTCTCGCGGCACAGTGGACAGTCGCAAAAGTCGCCTCGGAGTCGCGCTCGCCGCCCTCGCGTTCTACGCGGTGTTCCTATACCGGACGAGCTTCATGCTCGCGGGAACCCGCATTTTCGTCCTCTTCGAGGACGCGATGATTTCCATGCGGTATGCACGAAACCTGGCCGAAGGCCACGGCCTCGTGTGGAACGTCGGAGAGGAGCCCATCGAAGGATTCACGAACCTCTTGTGGGTCCTGTGGATGAGCGTTGGGCACCTCATCGGGCTCTCCGAAGCGAAGATATCGCTGTTCATCATGCTCACTGGCGTGTGCATCTTGCTCGCGAACGGCTTCGTGATCGCCAAGGTCGCGAGGCGTCTAACGGACGCGCCTTGGGTGCCGCTTGCGGTCCTCGCCGCGACGCTGTTCGACTATCCGCTCGTCTTTTGGACGTTGCGCGGCATGGAGGTCGGGGCTCTCACGCTGTTCGTGAACACGCTGCTTTTCCTCGTGCTCGAGAACGAAGAGAAGTTCTCCACGGGCCGAACGGTGCTCATGTCGGTGCTGACCGCGGGAGCGCTTCTTCTCCGCTCGGATTCGGTCGTACCCATCGCGCTCATCGGCCTCTACGGCCTCTACACCGCGGAAAAACGCGCACTCTTCGCGATCACCATGGCCATCGGAGCCGGTGGCGCGGTGGGCGCACAGACCGCATTCCGCATGAAATACTTCCACGATCGGCTGCCCAACACGGCCTATCTGAAGCTCATCGGAATCCCACTCTCGGCACGCGTGAAGCGCGGCATCTACGTCGCGCTCGAAGTGCTGGCCATGCACCTCGCGGTCCCTCTCGCCATCGTGGCGGCACGCCTTGGCTCGCCGGACAAAGCCTTCTACAAGGACAAAGCTACACGTCGACGGGTCTTGCTCGGCGCCCTCTTCTTCGCGCAAATCGGCTACGCCACGTACGTCGGTGGCGACGCGTGGGAGTGGATGCTCTACGCGAACCGCTACGCGTGCGTCGGAATGCCCGCGCTCATCGTTCTCGTCGCGATCTCCATCGACGACCTTCTCCGCGCCGACGATGCGACGAAAGCCGTTGCCGCAAGGCGTTTCGCGGTCGCCCTCGCCCTCATGGGCTTCGTGCTCGTCGCACTGAACGTCTACGGCAAGCTTCGCCCGGAGACGGGAGTGGCCCGCACCATCTACTTCAGCAAGACGCCCTTCGCTCTCGGTGGCGCCTTCATCGGCATCGGCGCGGCGTTCTTCTTCCTGAAAGACCTCCGCGAAGGCATCGGTGAGGCCCTCGGCTGGATGAAATCCCGCGTCGCGGCGCGCCCCACCATCGTCACCGCCACGCTCGTGGCCACGGCGCTCGTGTGGTTCCCGTCCCACGCCACGGCGTTCGGACGTTGGGCCACGCAGAACGCTGCACAATACATGGACGAGGCTCGCTACACGCGCCTCGGCTTCTTGCTCCGAGCGACCACGCCGGACGACCATCGCATCGCCGTCGCGGCCGCGGGCGCGACGCCCTACTTCTCACGCAGGCCGACCGAAGACCTCCTCGGAAAGAACGACAAGCACATCGCACGTCTGCCGCCGAAAGGCGTGTTCTCCCCCGGCCACGACAAGTGGGACTACGAGTGGAGCCTAGGAACGCGCAAGTCGCAGCTCATCGTCGAGCCCGTCGACATGAACGACGTCGAGCAAAAATACATCGACGACCTCGGCTTCAAGAAGCTCCCCAACGAGATGCTCCTTCGCACGGGCGCACCCGGAGTCGATCCGGCGCTCGTCGGAGCCGAAGTCGACACGGTAGCCCAGCTCGAAGAAGTGTTGACCAAGGCCAAGTTCACGTTCCCCGGCACGGCCAAGGGAGTCGACTTCGGGATCGCCGCGCTCTTTTCGGCGCTCGCGCTCGGCCTCGTGTTTTTCATCTCGAAAGACTCCGAAAGCACGGCCCTTCTCGAAGAGGACGAGCCCACTCCCACTCCGGGTCCCACTCCGGACGGCCACGATCACATCCAGACGCTCGATGGCATGCGCGGTATCGCCGTCCTGTCGGTGCTCGTCTTCCACCTCGCCTGGGAATTTCCAGACGAGGGCGCGATCGCGATGCACGTCAAGCGGGTCCTCTTCACCGGCTGGATCGGCGTCGATCTCTTCTTCGTGCTGTCCGGGTTCCTCATCACGCGCGGACT
>JAYUKI010000894.1:0-3168 GCA_043764595.1 Myxococcales bacterium
ATCCCGTCGGCTTTCGCCGGTTTAGCGTCGCCTCGCGTCGTCGCTCCTCCTCGGATACGAGAGTATCCGTCGTCGTCGCTCCTAGCGATCCTCGCTAAATCAGCGAAATCCTCGGTCCTTCAACCTGATCGGCGCTGTGGATTCGCGGACCGCGGCCGATCGCCGGCGCGCACGAAGGTTGGAAGGGCGATGCACGTGGTCAGATCGCTTCGCCCACGAGCCTGTCGAGCGTCATGGCGCACGCGGCTCGTACGCTGAGATGGTTGTAGCCATCCCCTCGGCCATCCCGGGCGCGAAGCGGAGGCAAGAGCCCATCGGCTTCGTCGAGGAGCGCCTTCGGAAGCCCCCACCCCGTACCAAAGAGCACGACGACCGGCTTGCCAGGCTCCGTGAGACTGCGCCGCGCCTCCGCAAACGACAGCACCGGACGCGAGGACCGGGCGGCCGTGGCCCAAACGCACACTTGGTCGCGCCCACCGTAGGACGCATAGACACTGGCGAGGTCCGGAACGGGGCGTAGAAGCGCCAAAGCCTCTTTGCGAGTCGGGATCCGGAGAGCACTCGAGCCATAGGTCCAGTGCTCGCGAATGCGCTCGACGAGGGCGAGCTGGGCCGCGACCGGATGAACCACGAAGTACCCGTCGCACCCGAACGTCCGCGCGCTTCGTGCGAGATCGTGCACGTCGAGGTTCGTCACGGTCGTGGTCACGATCGCCTGCTTCGCGTCCACGATGGGATGGTGCACGAGCGCGATCGCAAGGCGCCTCGGTTGTGCCGCCACGGAGTCCTGTTCGGTCATCCCTTCCTCCGAGCCGACACGCGCCATGGACGAGCCGGTCGCTCGTGGCTCGCTTGCCTATTCTTCTTCATGTGCGCCTGCGCTTTCCCTTCGGGCTCGCGGCCTCTTCGGCGGCGTGCTTCGCTTCGTACGCCGCCCAAAGGTCAGGCCTTCGAACGCGGGTCCGCTCGAGGCGCTCGACCTCTCGGAACGCTTTGATTTTAGAGTGATTTCCTCCCGCGAGCACGTCCGGAACTGCCGCGCCACGGAACTCTTGGGGGCGCGTGTATTGGGGGTACTCGAGGAGCCCATCCTCGCCGTGCGATTCCTCTTCGACGGAGCTCGCGTTGCCGAGCACACCGGGCAAAAGACGCACGGTCGCTTCGATGACGGCCATCGCAGCCACCTCTCCGCCGGTCATCACGAAATCGCCCAGCGAAACCTCTTCATCGACATGCAAACGCACGCGCTCGTCGAAGCCTTCGTAGCGCCCACACACGAGGGCGAGCGCAGGAAGCTCCGCGAAGCGCTTGGCATGCGCCTGCGAGAATGGAGCCCCTTGCGGAGTGAGCAGCACCCGATGCGCGCGTGCCGGCGCCGTCGACTCGAGAGCAGGCTCGGACGCCCCCTCGGACAGAGTGCGGAGCGGCAGCTCGGGAGCGGCCTCGAGCGCTTCCAGCGTGGCCACGAGCACGTCCACACGCATCACCATGCCGCTACCGCCCCCATAGGGCGTGTCGTCTACGCTTCGATGGCGACCGAGCCCATGATCCCGTGGCGAAGCGAAGCGGAAGCGCGCCGCGCCTTGGGTCACCGCGCGACCGACGAACGACGTCCGCACGAACGGATCGAACAGCTCCGGGAAGAGCGTGACGACGTCGATTCTCATGCCGCTCTCCTCGCAGCGCTTCGCAGCCTCGAGCGGCTCGGCATCACGCGGCAGGTCCGGTTCCGGGGCCGCGCGAGCGCTTCTTCCGAGGAACGTGCGGAGGCTTCGGGGCTTTGGGAACAGGCCGCTCGATGCCTTCCATCGTCGAGATCACGAAACGACCGCCGGGCACATCGACCTCCGAGACGAACGCCGCAACCAGTGGGATTTCCCAGTCGGATCCACCATCTTCGGCGCGCACCACGAGTGTGTCGACGCTCGGGTAGCTGACGAGGTCGCGCACGTGACCGAGCTTGACCTCGTCCCGGCCTTCCTCCTTCAGGACCACGACGGCGCCGAGCACGTCGCAGGTGTAGAACTCTCCGCCCGAGAGGGTCGGAAACGCAGCACGCTTGACGCAGATCAGGGCGCCGCGGAGCTCTTCGGCCCGATCGCAGTCGTCGATCGAGTGAAGCTTCACCAAGATGGCCTGATCGGCGCGCCTCGCCCCGTCCACGCTCACTTCGTGCTCTTCGCCGTCCGGCAGACGCACCAGAACCTCCTCCTGTTCGAGGAGGACGTCGCTGTCCTTGTTGAACAGTCGGAGGCGCACTTCGCCGCGCACGCCATGAGGACGCGCCACTTCGGCCAGAGGCACCCATGCATCAGGGGAAATCACGCGTCGCTCTCACTTTCAAAGGGTCGAAACGATCCTGGAGTCGGAAACCGCCAACATGGCGGACGGGCCCACACGAACAAAAGCCAAGGAGCTCTCGGAGCACCTTGGCCTCGTGTTCATCACCGTCACATCGCTCGCCGCGTCGCGCGCATGGAAACGCGAATGGAAACGCCACGGAAAGCCCGGAGCTCGTCAGTCGACGATGTCGAGATGCGCGCGCCGGCCGAGCTTCATGGACACGGCCGAGAGAAGCGTTCGCATGGACTGAGCCGTGCGACCTTCTTTGCCGATGACCTTGCCCACGTCTTCTTTGGCGACGCGGAGCTCGATGAGGCTGTTGTTTTCGCCCGCGATCTCGTTGACCACGACCTTGTCGGGGTGGTCGACGAGCTCGATGGCGATGGAACGAATGAGCTCTTTAAGCGGCATGATGCGCCCTCGAATGGAAATGGATCGCCGCGAGCTTCGCTACCGTGCCCGTCGTTTGCCCTATTGGGTTCACGACGAAGCCCTAGGCTTCATATGCTCACGGCGAAGGGAGCGTCACTTCGCCGCGGCGGCCGCGGCGAGCTTGTTCGCGGCCTTGATGAGGCCAGCGACCGTGGCCGACGGCTGCGCGCCGGTGCCGGTCCAGTAGGCGAGGCGCTCCGCGTTCATCGTGAACGAGCCCTCACGCGACGGATCGAACGTTCCGATGTTCTCGAGGAACCGGCCGCCACGAGGGCTGCGGTGATCGGTCACGACGATGCGGTAAAAGGGCTTCTTCTTGGCGCCCTGGCGGGCAAGACGGATGTGAACGGCCATGACAAACCTTCAAAAGCAGCGTAAATTCAGGATGTTACG
>JAYUKI010000895.1:0-3153 GCA_043764595.1 Myxococcales bacterium
GTCGATCTTCTTGATGTGGCTCGGCAAGACGGTGTCTTTGCCTTCGGCAAGAAGCTTCGTGAAAAAGGACTTTTGAGCCTCGGTCACTTCGGTCTTCGCAGCGATTGAATCGAGGAGCTTCTGCTCTTCGGGCGAGCACGAGCCGTCGGCGTTCGCCATGGCGAAGGCGCTCTTCCAGATTTCGGCGCGCGCCGCGGGAGACGTGAGCTTCGCGAGCTCGGCATCGACGTCGATCGTGGAGGCGATCAGGGTGTCGGCTGTTGCGCCCTCGGGAAGGGTGATGTTCTCGAGCGCCGCCGCGATCGACTTGCGCTCTTCGTCGTGGATCTGGCCGTCGGCTTGGGCAACCGCGACGAGAATCTTGAGGCTCGCGACCGCTTCGTTTTCCGTCATCGACATCGTGTGACTTCCCCTTGAAAAAGACTTCGGTTGTCGGCTCCAGCACCGTCCCTGGACGGCCGAGGGCCCTACGACACCCTTCCTCACCGTTCCTGTCAAGACGGAGCCCCACCAAGATCCCTGCCATTTTGACTTCTTCGCACGGCAGAGGGTACCGTCCACCACGTGACCGGAATGTCGTCCATGCTCCTCGGAATACTCGCTCCAGAGCTTCTCGGAGAGGCGACGAGCATGATCCGTGACGCCACCCGCGACGATCCCGCCGACGCCATCGTGTGGACCGTCCTCGTGAGCACGCAGCTCTTCTTCAAAGCCGAGCACGGACACAACCCGAAGGTCCGAACACTGAACGACGCACTCGTCTACGTTTCGACGAACCTGTCGGTCGGCTATTGCGACATCTTCGCGATGACCGAGCGCGGCAAACAAATCGGCAGCATCCTGATGACGTTTGGTCCCGCGCTCGCGGCGAAAGCCCTCGACGAGACCGCAGAAGAAAAGCGGAAGACCGAGGCTGCAGCCGAAGAAAAGCACGGCGAAATGCTCGCGAGACTCGACCGTATCGCCGCACTGCTCGAACCAAACACGAGCTCGATACGGCTCGATGTCGCCCCCGACACCATCCGAACATGAACGCGTTCGCACCGCTCCTCGCCTTTCCGGTGGCCGTCTGGACCGTGCTCGTGGCCATTTCGCTCGTCTATTGGCTCTTCGTGATGAGTGGCCTAGTGCACCTCGGCGAGGGCGTGGACGGCGGGGCGGACGGGGCAGCGGAAGGCGCCTCGGGCGCCATCAAAGGAGCCCTCGAGGGAGCCGCCGGTGGCCACGGTCCTGACTTGGACGTCGACGGTGACCTCGATTTGGACGCCGGCGATGGCCCGGATGGCTCCGGTGCCGACGGCCCGGACGGAGGAGGGCCGATGCATGGGTTTCTCGCGGCATTCCGCATGCGCGACGTCCCCATCACGGTGACCTTTTCCCTGGTCGCCTTTTTTGCGTGGGTCGCGTGCCTCGTGGCCACGCTCGTCGCGAGCCGAATGGGCTATTCGCCGCACCTCGTCGTTCGCAGCCTCTTCGCGTTCGTCGTCGCGCCGATCGTCGCGTTGCCCCTCGCCAAGCTCTCCACTCGGCCTCTGGCGCCACTGCTCGCGACGAAAAGGGCCAAATCGGCGAAGGATCTCATCGGCAAGACGTGCACCATTCGCACCGGCCATGCAGACGAGAAGTTCGGAGAAGCCGTGGTGAAAGACACCGGCGCCGATCTCGTCCTCCGCGTCCGCGTGGAAGGCAGTGCATTGAAGCGCGGCGAAGAGGGCCTCATCGTCGGCTGGGACGAAGAGCGCGAAGAATACCTGGTCGAGTCGATGGACGAAGCCATGGGCCGCAAAACGAGCCGACGCAAACTGCCATAAGTTTTTCCGAATGCCGGCCCATATGCCACGCTGTGTCCTGCGGAGCAGAAGCTCCCGTGGAGAAGCGAGACATGCAGGATTACATTCCCCTCATTGCCGCGTTCGGGGCGGGTCTCATCATTTTGTTCGGAGTCGGAGCGCTCTTTGGGCGCTTTTACCGCCAGGTCGAACAGGGCAAAGCGCTCATCGTGAACACCTCGCGGGCCGAGCCCTCCGTCACGTTCACGGGCAAGCTCGTATTGCCCGTAGTCAACCGCGCCGAAGTCATGGATTTGTCGGTGAAAACCATCCAAATCGACCGGCGCGGCAAAGAGGGGCTCATCTGCAACGACAACATTCGCGCAGACATCAACGTGACCTTCTTCGTGCGGGTCAACAAGACCTCCGAAGACGTGTTGAAGGTCGCCCAGTCGATTGGCTGCGTCCGCGCGAGCGATGCTCGCACGTTGATGGAGCTCTTCAACGCCAAGTTCTCCGAAGCCTTGAAGACCGTCGGCAAGCACTTCGACTTCGAGCAGCTCTACACGAAGCGTGACGAGTTCAAGGACGCCATCATCAAGGTGATTGGCAAAGATCTGAACGGCTTCATCCTTGACGACGCGGCCATCGACTACCTCGAGCAAACCCCGCTCGAGGCCCTCGACCGCGACAACATCATGGACTCCGAGGGCATCCGGAAGATTACCGCGCTCACCGTGGAGCGGAACGTCATGACCAACGAGCTCCGTCAGAAGGAGCGCATGGAAATGGGCAGTCAGAACCTCACCGCGGACGAGGCCATTTTCCGCTTCGAGCAGCGAAAAGCCGAGGCCGAAGCGCGGAAAGAGAAGGACATCGCCATCGCCCAAGCGCGCGAGCAGAACGAAGCGGCGCGCGTGACGCTGGAAGAGCAGAAGAAGACGCTGCTCGTGAAGCACAAGAACGACGAAGAGACGCTCATCGCCGCCGAAGTGAAGACCCGCGGAGTGGCCATTGCCCAGAAGAACCGCGAGCGCGAGATCGCCATCGAGACCGAGCGCGTGGAGAAGGCGCGCCAGCTCGAGGTCGTGAGCCGCGAGCGCGAAGTTTCGATCTCGACTTTGTCGCGCGACCGCGACTTGGAAGCGCAGAAGAAGGAAATCGCGGACGTGGTGCGTGCACGCATCGCGGTCGACAAGACCGTGGCCGTGGAAGAAGAGCTCATCAAAGATCTCCGTTCGATGTCCCAAGCCACACGCGAGAAGGAAGTCATCCGACTCGCCGCCGAGGCACAAGCCCAAGAGACGCTCGTGAAGCTCGTGAAGGCCGCCGAGGCTCAGGAGTCTGCCGCGAAGCACAAGGCGCGCGAGAAGGTCATCAGCGC
>JAYUKI010000896.1:0-3152 GCA_043764595.1 Myxococcales bacterium
GCGACTTCGCGAAGGCTGGGGCGAAGGCGAAGATCGTGGCATCGAAGCCGGCCTATGGCGTCAAGGTTAGCAAGGTAGCTGGAGCCGTAATCCTCGCCATGCACGGCGTGCGCACCCTCCGCGTGAAGGCCTGGCGCGTCGAACGCCGGCTTCACGAAGTACTCGCAGCCCTGAGCGACGCGCTGGCGTAAGCGGCTCTGCGGGCCCTCGCGGGCCCGCTTTTCCTTTGTTGCATTAGACGAATCACTTCACTTCGAAGACGTCGGCGTGGACTCCGTCGATGCCCTTGGTTGCACCTCCGCCGCCTCCCTCGCCGCCCAGAGGTGCGGCCGCCGTGGGGCGCGTGATTTTCGTGGTGCCGTCGCGCTTCGGCTCTTTGCCTGTCGACCACACGATTCCCGCCGCGATGCCACCGGCTCCGCCTCCGGCGTTGCCACCGGTTCCACCCGCAGCTGCATTTCCGCCGTTGCATGCGGCACCGCTACGATTGCCACCGATTCCCCCCATTTGCCCCGTCTGTCCGGAGCCCCCGCCACCGCCGGGCTTCGCGTTCTTCGCGATGAGCTCAGTGCCTTCGACGCTGACCTCACTCGCGAACACGAGCAAGGCCACGCTGGATCCACCGGCAGCGCCACCAAAGCCTCCTTGGCCTCCGCAGCCGCCAGCACCTCCTGCACCTCCTGCGCCGGCAGTGCCGTAGCCACCACCACCTCCGCCTCCGATGGTGCCTGGAGCGCCGTCTTGACCCTTCGAGCCAATGAGTCCGGTTGGGGCGAGGGATGCGACTGAAGCGGCCCCGGTGCGGTCCATTCCTGGCGTGCCGACTGTGCCGTTCTTGCCAGTCGCTCCTGCTCCACAATCGTTGATGCCGTCTCCTTTCGCCCCACCGGGTGGCCTTGGTGCGCCGTCGTCGCCCTGGAATCCGATGTCGCCCCCTTTGCCACCGATGCTGGTACCACCGCCGGGACACACACCGCTCGTCGCCGAGGCGCCGCCCGCGTTTCCAGCAGCGTCGCCACCCTTCGGAGCCTGCGCGGCCATCGCAAACGCACCATCCTTCTTCGCCGGAGCATCCGCGCCATCCCCGGCTTCCACACGAGACCGCAGCACCTTCACGTCGGCGCTCTCGCTCGCGAAAATTCCCACGCTGCTCTCGCTCGGCGCTGCTGCATTCATCCCAACGACGTCGAGGTCCGCGAGGATTACGGCTCCAGCTACCTTGCTAACCTTGACGCCATAGGCCGGCTTCGATGCCACGATCTTCGCCTTCGCCCCAGCCTTCGCGAAGTCGCACGCGACGCCGCCGTAGATCTCGACCGCTCGTCCAACGTCGAGCGATCCAGCGTATTCCCCTTCGCAAACCACGATGCGCGACCGAGTCGTGCCGAGGGCTTTCCCAATCGTCTTGAACGGGTTCGCCTTGGATCCATCTTTCGTGTCGTCACCCGTTGGCGAAACAAACACGCCAAACGAATCGACGAGACACTTTTCCGGGTTCTTCGCGGGGTCCGTAGGCGTCGTACAATCCGTAGGAATCGGGTCCGCGTCCGGCCTGGCGTCCGTGCTCGACTCGGGATTCACCGTTCCATCGGGCAACACCGAACCCTCCACCCCGCCGTCCAAACAGCCCCCATAGTCACAAGCACCTGGAAACGCGGGACACCCCACGGCGAGCACGTCCGTTGCCAAAATCGGAAGAACCCAAATAAGCCTTTTCATGTTCAAGCTCCTCAGAACGATCCAACCAACGCGCCGCCGCCCAATCCCGGAACCACGGTCACTCGGGCTTCTTTCACCCGAAACTCCCAGGGCTTCATCACCACCGCCGTGACCACCGCCGCCCCAATGAAGAGACCTCCGCCCACATAGCCAATCAAGGAGCCCGTGCCGAGACCGCTCGCGCTGGAGGCCTTGTCTTCCAAGCCGGCGCATGCCGCAGCATCTTGTCGAGTGCACGGGCGCGTAAGGCTCAGCGAACGAAGCTCGTCGTCTTGGCTGGCCGACAGGGCGCCGAGCGTACCTCCGACGGCAAGACCTCCGACGCCGACGATTCCCAAAACGATGGTGGGTACCCAGTTGCCAGGTTCCTTCGTGATCGGAGGCGGGGTCGTCCCTCCCGGCGCCTTCACTTCCGGAAGGAGCTCCACAATCACGGTGTCGTGAATGGGACAGCTCACCGGCACTTTCTTCGCTCGATCCGCATACTTCAGCACCACATCGTGCTTGCCCGGGGCCACCACGATCGGGTCCGTCAACGGGGTTTCACCGGCCACTTGGCCGTCCACGAGCACCTTAGTACCCGCTGGCGTCGCCGCAGAGACATTGAGAAAGCTCACTTTCTTGGCCAGCTCTGCGACATATTTCTTCGCCGTAAGCGATCGCTCCATGTCCGTCTGCGGAAGCTTTAGGTAGTCGCGAAACAGCACATAAGCCTGCTCGCTGTGGCCCACCGTCATTTCCGCCCGGCCGAGATTGAACATCACGCCCGGAAACCTCAACACGGCGTAAGCCTGCACGTACTTCAGCCTGGCTTCTTCGTGCTTGTTTTGTGCCCAAAGCACATTCCCCTCCTCGAAGCGCACCTTGGCCTCGGTCTCTGCTGGAGTGTCCGCAAAGGCCTCGCTCGTGTGGAAGAGAAAAAGGAGCCCAATGGCCGCTGCCCAACGTTTCGCGTTCATAGTCTTCTGTCCAATGCAGTCAGTTCAAGTCGGCGTATGGCACGCCATCAATAGATATTGTGGGTAATGTCCGTCGGTAGCGGCGGCGCCACCGATGGCTTTGGTGGCGGCACCGGTGCCGCGCTGGCAATCGTCGGAACCACTTCGGGCTTGATGGTCCCCTTCGCCGATGGAGACAGATGCGGTGCGTGCTTGGGACCGTCGTGGCCGCTCGCGCTCGTGGCCCCGAGCGGAGCCGTCGCGGCGACAGAAGGTACGCCCGGGTTCGCCGACACGTTCGTCGGCGCGTTCGTGGTGAACGGTGAGGCCGCGCTCGTTTGCACCGACACAGCCGAAGCCCCGCTCGCTGCACCCTTTACGGGAAGGTCCTGAAGGACTCGGTAGTAGGCAAAACCAAGCATCAAAACCAAACCTCCTGCCAAAAGCCCCAGCAAAAGTCGGTTTCTTGCCTTGGCTAGGAAGTGACGCTTCTCC
>JAYUKI010000897.1:0-3146 GCA_043764595.1 Myxococcales bacterium
CGCTACGAGAAGGGCATCGTCACGGGCACGCTGGGGTTCGGGGTCGTCGGCCTGTTCCCGGGCACGCTCTACCACGACGTCGTGTGGCGGCACCCCGTGTCCTGGCTCGGTGTGGTCTATCTCGACGCAAGGTCGACGTGGCTAGGCAACGTGGCATTCGTCTTCTTTCTCGGGGCCATCTGCCTGCTCGCGGTGCGTGCCGCACGTCGTCTTCGCACCGGGGACACGTCCATGCGCGGCGAGCTCGTCGGTCTCTTGGCACTTACGGTGAGCGGCGCGAACGACAGCCTGGTCTCGTCCGGCATCCTGGCCATGCCGTATCTGCTCGACATCGGCTACCTCGTCCTCGTCGTGGGCGTCTCGTACGAGCTCACTCGTGCCTTCGTGCGCAATGCGAAGGCGCTCAACTTCGCCCAAGAAGAGCTCGTGCGGCAGGCACGGCTCGCCGCGCTGGGCGAGATGTCAGCGGTCGTGGCGCATGAGGTCCGAAATCCGGTTGCCATCATCTTCAACGCCGTCGCGACGCTGAGAAAACGCCCGGACGAGTCCGAGAAGCTCCTCGGGATCGTCGAAGAAGAGGCCGAGCGGCTCACGCGAATGGTGGCCGACCTGCTGGAGTTTGCGCGTCCCGAGGGCCTCCTCGTCGCCGAAAACGAGATTCGCCCGATTCTCGACAGCGCGATCGATGCCGTGAAGGCAGCCTCGGTCGACAAGGGCGTCGACATTCGCCTCCGTGTTGCCCAAGGATTGCCGATGGTTTCGTGCGACGACCGCCTCGTACGGCAAGCCCTCATCAACCTCCTGACGAACGCCCTCGACGCGCCGAATCCGCGAGGCCCCGTTTGTATCGTCGCGAACGCGTCCGGAACGCGCCTCGTGTTGCAGGTGGTCGACGAAGGGGCTGGCGTGCCTCCTGCGCTAGCTTCGCAGATCTTCGTCCCGTTCTTCACGACTCGCCCCACGGGCACGGGTCTGGGCTTGCCGGTCGTGAAGCGAATTGCCGAGGCTCACGGAGGATCCATTGCGTTGTCCGAGACCCCGGGCGGCGGGGCAACCTTCGAGCTGTCGCTTCCCATCCGCGGTCCGGGGGCCTGAGGACGAAGGGCGAGCCCTGTTTGGACGGGGAAAGGCAGGGGATCGACGTAGCATGGCCAAACGCCTCGAGGTGCCCGGTCCACTCCCCGAGGCGCCGTGTTAGAAGCGCGTCGTGCGCGAGCTCTCGATTGGGGTCATCGGGTGTGGGACGGCGGGAAGCGCCGCGGCCATCTTTCTCGCGCGTGCGGGCCACAAGGTCACCGTCTACGAGCGTGTCGAAAATCCGGCCCCGGTGGGCGCGGGAATTTCTCTCCAACCCACCGGTCTCCACGTGCTCGAGCGCCTCGGGTTGAAGCGCGAGGTCGTGTCTCGTGGTGCGCGCATCGATCGCCTCCACTGCGTGACGGACACCAAACGCACGTTGCTCGACCTTCACTACCGGCACGTCAACGATCGCTACTACGGCGTCGGCATCCATCGCGGCGTCGTCTTCCAGAGCCTCTTCCACGAGGTTCAAGAAAGTGGTGTCGACCTCCGCCTCGGCGTGGCAGGTGTCGATCTCGCGCGAGCCGAGGACATCGTCCAATCGTCGCGTAGGCCAGGTCCCCGTCGGTATTGGATCGTGGACAGTGAAGGCCGAAAGCACGGTCCCCACGAGCTCGTGCTGGTGTGCGATGGCGCACGATCGAGCTTCCGCGACGACACGGATCTCGCCAAGGTGGTCTCGCCGTATGCATGGGGCTGTCTCTGGTTCGTCGGAGAGGACCGCGAGAAACGCTTTTCGCGAACGCTCTACCAAATAGTCCGCAAAAACCAAAAGATGCTCGGGCTCTTGCCGACAGGAACCGGTCCGTCCGGCATCACCCCTCTCGTGAGCCTCTACTGGAGCATCCGCGCGGACAGGCTCGAAGAGTTCCGAAACCAAAGCCTCGAAAAGTGGAAAGACGAAATCTTGGATTTCGTCCCCGAGGCCGAGGACCTCATTTTCCAAATCAGGGATCGCGAGTCCGTTCTCTTTTCCGGCTACCACGACGTACGCATGCATCGCTGGAACACGCGCAGCGTGGTCTACCTCGGGGATGCGGGCCACGCGATGAGCCCGCAGCTCGGCCAGGGCTGCAACCTCGCCCTATGGGACGCCATGACCCTGTCCGATTGCCTCGCCGCCGACGTCGACTTGCCCGTCGCTCTCGATGCATATTCGCGAAAGCGCAAAGAGCATCTCGAATTTTACCAGCTTGCCACGCGGTGGCTCACGCCCTTCTTCCAAGGCGACAACGAGGCCTTTGGAACCGCGCGGGACATAGCGATGCCCATCATGAACAAGCTCGGCCTCACGAAGCGCATCATGGCGCTCTCCATGTGCGGAGTGGTCGACGGATTCTTCGGCAAGACCCTGCCTCTTTAGAAACGGGGCCTTGGGGCGGCTCTCCCAGCAGCCCCAGTGGGAGAACGGCTCGGCAGACACCGAAGGAGGTCGCTCGGTTTTGGAGCGCCGGCCGACGAACAATCGGCCCATCGCGACTCCTTGCCAGTCGTGCTTCCACGAAAGCGGCCCATAGCCTGACGTTCGTCTCCTATTTCGTCTCGGCGAGGATCGCCCGCCACGCCGCCGCGCCCGACTCTTCGGCTTCTTTGGCGAGTCGCTTTTCCTTCGTGTCCAAAGCGGCGAGGTCGTCTTGCGCCGCCTCGAGCTCCTTCACGTATCGAAGTCGCAGTTGGGCTTCTGGGCCCCCGTCCTTCAGCACCGCGAGTTGCTCGTTGATTCGCCGCTGCTTCTCGTAGATCTCCTGGCGTTCGCCCGCCACCTCTCGCTTCTGGCGATCGAGCTTGCGCCATTCTGCGAAGCGCGCGAGCGCCTCTTTCATGGCAGTGGCGTGTGAAACCTCGAGAAGCCGCTGTTCGAGCCAGCCGTCGATTTGGGCCGCTTCGAGCTGCGCGTATTCGGAGCGTGAGTACGACATCTCGTATTCGTCGACTTCCAAGCTCACACGGCTGCCGGCCGGGACGTCGAGCTTGAACCGGTGGAAGCTCGACGTGCTCTCGAAAGGCTTCGCGGATCCGGCAACGAGCTTTCGGTTCGACGACGGCAGCTCGACGACGACGTCGAC
>JAYUKI010000898.1:0-3142 GCA_043764595.1 Myxococcales bacterium
CGAGGCGTTCCAGAGCGAGGCCAAAGGCCTAATCGACTCGATAACGCAAGCAATTCTCGCGAATTTCTCGCTCAACGTGTACAAGGTCGTGATCGTTCCGCAGGGCACTTTGCCCCGTACGTCGAGTGGCAAGGCTCAGCGCCGAAAGACCCGACAGATGTTCTTGGCCGGAACGTTCGCCCAGGCACAACGCGTGCAAGAGGGAGCCCAAGAGCCCTCTCCGAACGTCTGAGCCGATACCCGAAATCCTCGCCCGCACCGCACCGCAAAAGGACACGAAAGAGATGGCACTGAACCGCACCGAGCTTTTGGCGCTCTTCGAGACCACCGCAACCGAGGTCGTCGAGAAACCCTTCAAGAACATCTCGGAGGGCACGGTCATCAGCGAGCTTGGTATCGACTCGCTTGGCATGCTCGAAATCGTCGGCGCCATGGAGCGCAAGCTCAAGATTCAGATTCCGGACGAGTCGCTCGCGGGTCTGCAGACGGTGAAAGATTTGCTCGAGGCCGTGGAGAAGCGCATCACCGCTTGAGCGGCCTGAACTGCCTGAACGAGAGGAACCGAGCCTATGTCCCTTGAGAACTTGAAAGAAGAGCTTCGCGCCCTCATCTGCGAAATCGCGGAGATCGACACTCTTCCCGACGACACGCACTTCAAGGACGTCGGCATCGACTCGATGATGGGCGTCGAGATCGTGGCCGCGATCGAGCGCCAGTACCACGTGAAGATCGAGGACTCCGAGCTCAAGGAAATTTCGACCTTGAACAAGTCGTTCGACTTGGTCGTGTCGAAGCTCGAGACACGTGACACGCTCGTAGCGCAATCGGCAGAGTGACATCTTCGGGCGTGGGGCCGGCGCGGTTCGTGTCGAAGCGCGGAGTGCTCGCCCAACGCGTCCGGTACGCCGACACAGACAAGGCCGCCGTGGTTCACCACGCGGCCTATTTGTCTTTTTTGGAGGCCGGGCGTATCGAGTTTTTCCGGGAAAACGGGTTCGACTACGCGAAGTTCGAGCGCGAAACGGGCACGGGAATGCCCGTCGTGGAGTGCACCCTAAGGTACCGCTCGCCGGCCCGCTTCGACGAGCTTCTCGAGGTGGTCACCGAAATCTCCGAAGCCTCGCGCTTCACCATGTGGGTTCGTGGCGTGGTGCTCCGAGAGGGGGCCGTGCTCGTCGAGTCGCGGGTGAGGCTCGCGTGCGTCAGCATGAGCACCGAGACGCCTCTTCGAATGCCGATGACGCTCTACGAGGCGTGTCTCGAGCCTGGTTTCGACTTGTGAGCGGAAGCCGTCTCCTTGCGCTCAGGGCATGAGGGAGAGGTCGGCGACGTCCTTTCCGAACGCGCCCATTCTCTGCACTTTGACGCGGTCCATGGCCATCGAATAGACGAGATCGTCGAGGAAGACGCTGCGCTTCACGGTCGACGTGGCCTTCGACCACCACGTGCTGCAGCTACTGCCTTCTTTCGCGTGGGCAACCCCGCCGAGGCGCTCGAACCCGCGGTCGATTCCGACTCGATAGACGACGAGCCCCGCGAACGAGAGATCGTGGCCATTCGAGCCATCGCCCCCGCCGTCGCAGAGGGTCATTGGAATGGCCAAGAGGCCCTTTTCGGCGAAGTAGTTGAAGGCGAGGTGGTTCGTCGCGGCGGCCGAGCTCGAGCCGCGGGTGCCGAGCTTTTCCCGGTGCAGGAGCTTGGGCTCGGTCGGCTTCGTGACGTCGAAGAGCTGGAGGAGCACGCCGTCGAAGTAGGCAAAGTCGCCGTGATCGTTCGCGTCGAATCCGATGGATAAAAGGTGGTTCGGATCGATTCGGTGCAAGTAGGTCGAAAATCCAGGGATTTTGAGCTCTCCCAGCACCTTTGGTTTGGACACGTCGTGGAGATCGAGCACAAAGAGCGGATCGGTCTTCTTGAACGTGACGAGGTATCCGCGATCGTCGTCGAAGCGCACGGCGCGGACGTCTTCGCCGCGGGCGAGGTGCTCGACGGCCCCCACGCGAACGAGGTCTCCTCCCGGGCCTTCTGCGAAAATGGAGACGGCACTCTCGACGTCCGGATTCGGCACTTTGCCGCGGGTCGTGGCCACACGAAGGTGACCGTGCCATTCGTCCATTGCGAATTGGTTCAGCACGTGGCCTGGAACTACTCCGCTGCCAGCGTAGCGCGTGTCGCTTGGATTCCCTCCGATGCGAAACTTGTGGAGCTCGCTCACTTCGGAGAGGGTGGGGTAGGCCGCCGAGTACCAGCGCTCGTTGCCTCGCTTCTTTCGCTGCACAGATAAATAGAGGGCATTTCCCGAAGCGAACACGGTGCCCGGACGACTGCGTACGGTGGCGGACGAGATGGGCGACCGAGGGTCGCGCATGTCGAACGAGACCAGCGAAGTAAACGTATGCACTTGGTCGAAACGGTTGTCGAGAAGGCCGGCGCAGAGTGGGCTCGTCACGCCACGGTCCACGATACGCGGGAGCGACGTACTTGCCTTGATGCGCTGTTCGTTGTTCGCCCGGAGCGCTGCAAATTTGGCGCGTACGACCGCCTCGGGAGTGCCGCATTCGGGCAATCCATCCGGCCATGTTTGGTAGTCCCCGACGGCGGTGTCTCCGTCGGCCACGACGGTGTGGATGGTCGTGCCTATGCGTCGTGAGGCCATGAGCGAGCCCGACAGCTCGAGCTTCCGGATGGGCTTTGGGCTCGTGCGGTTCGTGATGTCGAATACGTCGACGCGCGTGGTGGTTCCGTCGCCGCCGACCTCGCAGTCGTAGCCGTACGTGCAGCGCTCTTGACCGACTCCGCTCGCAGAGAAGACGACGGCGCGGTCCCCTTCGACCAAGAGCTCGCGCACGACTCCGGGAAGCCGAGTGACCGACAAGACCCTAGGATTCAAGGCTTCCACGATGCGTAGGGCGCCGTTCGCGACCATGTACACGAAGCGCCCGTCGGTCTTCACGATGTCGGCTTCGTCGACGCCGGCCACCTGATTGTTGGTGCGCGACATGCTCGTGGCCATGCCGGCTCCGTGACCAATCGTCCCGATCGAGCCGAGCCCGATTCCTTCGCCGTACCCGCCGCCGCCTTCGCCGACGCCGCTCAGACCGAACATGCAGTTGCCATCGCGTAGGCAAGCTTCCATGGCCTT
>JAYUKI010000899.1:0-10850 GCA_043764595.1 Myxococcales bacterium
GGGGGGGGGGGCGGGGGGGGCCGCCCCCCCCACGAGGGCCACGAGGAGCCCCAGGAGAGTCGCAAGTGGGACCACGGGAAATACCCGTGCGAGGCTCACCGTTTCCCGGGACGGCGATCCGAGACGTTCGTGACGCCACCATTGCCCCGCGTGCTGCGCGGTGCCACGTCGCTCGAAGGACGCTTCGTCGAACCCGCGCCATTCGACGCGGTTTGAGGCACACCTAGCGAATGCGCCGCCTCACCCGGCATGCGCCGGGCGAGCCACCCAATCAACGTCAGCCCTGCCGTACGTGTTGTTTCCGGCATGGTTGGCTCGCGCAACAGGCGGCTGAGCTCGCCTATCAAGCGCGTGCGAACGCACTCGTCGGACACATGTCCGAGCTCGGCATTCATGGCCGCCCAAGCTTCCATCGTCATGTTGGAGGAGCATGGTGGCTCGTCCGAATCGACGGAAATCGGAGTCTTTTCACGCGCCTTTTCACGCGCCTTTTCACAATCGATGCGAACGACGCGCGTGCGCGACGACGACGGCGGGGGCTCCGTGGCGTAGCTCTCGGGTCGCTCGGTGCGGCGAGCGCGTCCCGCGTGGCTTGGATCCGAAAATGAGCAGTCGGCCTTGCTGGAAGAATCGCGCGTCAAACTCGAACCTTTCGAGGAGGGTCTCGCGGGCGGGCGCATGAACCGTAGAACCGAAGTGAAGAAGAGGTCCGACGTGATCATCGACGGACGCTCCGTCTTAAGCCAATTTTCTGTGAATTCAAGCGACTTCCACGACTTTCACGCGACGCGTCGCTTGGCATCGGGCGTGCCAAAAGCCCTTAAAAAAAGCAGTGGCCTTTCCAGTAGATGGAGCATGGTCACCCCACCGTCCAGTCGAAGCGTGCGCGGGCCCCAGCCCCCACGTCTTCTTGGCATGATCCCCTCCACGCCCGAAGCAGACCGACTCGCTGGACCTCTTCATCGCCCCAATGCTGGCGGATGTCTTCTTTCTCTTCACCTTCCACCGTTCTCGGATAGTTTCGGTTCGGGATGGTCGGGATTCCCCCCGCACGCGATACGGATGCTGAAGACGTTTCCTGGGCCCTGCAAACTGCAGAAACCCAGTGGAAGCGAAACGAACGTGCGGATGCTCTGATCTGGCTGCGACGCGCGACCCAAGCCGCCGCCGACGCCAACGACGACGATCGTGCCCTCGAGCTCGCACGCTCCGCGGCCGAGCTCGCCGAAGCGCTCGCCGCAGAAAAACAAGAGCTCGAGCCCCCTGCGCCCGTCCGTCGGCCGCGTCCCCCCGAGAGCATTCCGCCGATCTCGGTGTCGGTCGACGACGTGGACATCGTCCTCTCGATGCCCCCACTCTCGCTCGACGACACCGACGTGCAGTCCTTGCCGCCATCTGCGCCTCCGCAGGGCAGCCCGGCCATGCCCGCGATTCCCAAAGCACCAGGGCTTCCACGCCAAGCCGTCGCCTCGCCTAAAGCCGTCGCGACGACACCGAAACGACCCCACGAAGCGCCCGCGAACGCGCCGCGCGCAGAGACCGAGGCCGACAGCCCGCCATCGGGCCACCGTTTCCCGCTGCCTCCGCAGTTCCGCTCCCAGCTCGGGTCCGCGACGCAAATCGGCTCGATGGGCGAACAAGCCGACGACGACGCGAGCACGCTTTACCCGGCTGCACCGGCGGAACCAGCGGCCCCTCCCGAGCCTCCTCAGAATGAGGAGTTGCCACGAAAGTCCGTCCCCCCGCGGCCTGCCCCCCGAGCCACGGCCACGGCAGTGCGCGCGCCCGCGTCCGCCCCCGGTCCGCATGGAGATACCCCAGCCGGCCGTACCCCGGGTCTGCGGCCCATGCGCCCGCAGATGCCCACTCCGATCGCCGAAGTGCCGCACATCGTGCGCCTCTCGCGCGAGAACTCGGCCTCCGCGGCCAGAGCCATGCCTCCGATTACCGAGCCTGAGCTCGTCGATCCGCCGACGCCAACCCCACCCCCCACCGAAACGTCCGAGGCGCCCCAAGAGCGCGCAACGCCCACACCTCCGTCGGGTTCCCCCGCCGCTCCGCAAACGGTCACCGCTCTGCCGAATCTCGATCCCGAATCGGTCGAGCCGGGTCAGAGCGAAGACGAAGACGAGCCCACCGAAGTAGGGCAAAAAGCCGCCATCCTCGGGCCAAGTCCAACGCTTGTTGGCGAGGAGGACGAAGGCGAGACTCAGAGCCGCAAGCTCACGACGGCCGAACACGCCGCCGTCGTCGCGGCGCGCGATCAAGATCCTTACGCCGACCGTGAGGACGATTCCACCGAGCGCCGCCACGTCACGAACGCTCCCCCGGCACCGCAAGCGCCAAAGCCCGAAGCGTTGGAGCCCTTGGACGTTGCTCCCATACGCCAAGAAGAGCCAAAAGCACCGGTCAAAGCGCCCATGGCCGGGAGGTCTGGCCCGCCACGCCCAGAGCCTGGCGCGAAAGCCATTCCTCGGCCCGGACCGACGACACAGAAGGCTCGGGTCGTTCCGAAGATGGCCCAAGCCGAGCCACCGCGCGCCCCCCCAAGTGCTTCTCCAACGTCTCCAACGTTCACGCACGAAGGGGCGGCTCCGAAGGACCCGCCTCCGCTCGCCGCGCTCGCCGCGCAGGCCCCCACATCGAGCGACCCTGCCGAACGCAACGACGAGCAGGTCGCGCGCGAACGGACTCCCGCACCGCAGCGAACGACCGACGTCCACGAGACGGCCCGCCAAGAGGGTGACGACGACGCGCCGAGCCTGGAGAGCCGCACCCATGACGCCGCGAGCGAAGCTCATCGGCCCCGCCCAGCGACCAAGCCCGAAGAGCCCTCCACACGCCAAGTCCTCGCCCTTGCCGAATCGGCCGCCGAGGCAGTCCTGGCGAGCACCCATCCAAGCTCCCACCCTGCTGCCACGGAGCCCCACACTCCGGTCCACGCGTCGCAACGAAATCCGGAATCGGCCCTCGGCGCGGCGACCCTCGATTTGAGCGAGGTCGAAGCCTTTTCCGATCTGCCCGAAGACGCCCGCGAAACCTTCGCAAAGGCCGCCACGATCTCGCGCATCACGGCAGGCGAAGAGGTTTCGGGCTTCGCGCTTGCCTATGTCATGACAGGCGAAGTCGACGTCGCCGCAACCCTCGTGGACGCCACGGCCAGCCACCTCACCAAGGGCGGTGTGCTCCGCGCACGCGGAACACCGACCGAAAACGTCCCACTTCGCCTCGTGTGCACCACGCCCGAGGGGTGCGTGGCGGTGTGGAGCGACGACGCGGTCACCGAAGCCTTCACGAGCTGTCCCTGGGTCGAGGATGACCTCCGAGCCGCTTCGGACTACGTGCAAACCCTGGCGGGCGTCACCATGGGTCCCCTCGGGGACCGCCTCGACGCAATGCTGCGCGACCTTGTCACGTCGCGCCTCACCGTGCGCTCGTTGCTCGCTGGCGAGGTGCTCGTCGAGGCGGGCTCCGTGGTGCCTGGCATCGTGGTCGTCGGGGTGGGGAGGCTCGAGCTCTTCGACAAAGACGCGGTGGTTCGTCTCGTCCGGTCCGGAGAGTTTCTCTTTCCGGAACAGATCCTCGGTGCCGGCCCCGCTCCCTATGGTGCTCGCGCAGGAGCCGGCGGCGCGCTGGTGATGGCCGGAGATCGAAGGACCGCCCAAGAGCTGATGGTCACGGTGCCTCCGCTTCTCGAAATTCTCGCCGGCATGTGAGCGCATGACCGAAAAAGCACGCCGGGCGAGCTCTCGCGAAGAAGAGGCGGATCACCTCCTCGCACTCTACGACGGCGACGCCGGACGCGTCATGTCGACGATCGAATCGCAGCTCCAGAGCCTTGCGTCACGTGCGCAAACGCTCCTATCGCTCACCGGCATCACGATCACAGTGACCGGTTTCAGCGGTGCGAGTATCGCCAAATCCAGCGCCATGGCCGCGATACTGATCGTCGGAGGCCTCGTGCTCGTGCTCTTTGGCGCGGCACTCTGCATCGGTGGAATCCTCGCCGTGCAATGGACCACGGCACTCGCTCCGTGCGAGCTCCGCGCCGCGGTCCTCTATGCGCTCGCACGAAGGGACGAAAAGACCCGCGCCTACTCACGAGCCCTCGTTCTCGTGGCGCTAGGCCTCTCGGCCTACGTCGCCAGCGTCAGCCTGCTCCTACTCGAAGCCCTTCACGGCAGGTGAAACGGGGCGCCGACTCACCAGGCGTGGCCCACTGGGGCCGAGCCGTCGCCCACTCGCGCCGAACCGTTGCCAACTGGCCCTCGCATGCTGCCAAGTGGGGTCGAACCGTTGCCAACGGGTCGTTGCCACACGGGAGCTCGCGCTTCCTCCGAGCTTAGAACTCGAACGCCAGACCCATGGCCCACGTGTTCGCGCCGACGCGAAGTGGGTTCGTCTGACCGATTCCGTTCAGCATGCTGAGGTAGTACTCGGCGTAAAAGTACGTGTTGTTGATTCCGACGGCTTGGTCGAGGTTTATCCCCGAAGAGCGGTCGAGGAAGTCGAGGGCCAGTGCGAGGCCCAACGCGACGTGCGTTCCGAACGTGTAGCCCTTCCCGCTCACCGTTCCCGTGCCCACTTTCGCTTCCGAAGTTCCCCCCGTGTTTCCCGCGCGCCAGAGCCCGAGACCGAGCCCGGCTTTGGCATAAGGAACGAACGGAACGCCAAGCTCCCGCCAAGGCGCATCGACCCGCAAGACAGCCGCCAAATAAGTCGACCAAATATCCAGAGAGGTATCGTCGCCGGAGAGGGAGTTGTCACGGAGCAAACGCGCCGTATCGCTCATGTTCGTGTAGCCAATGCCGAGGCCTGGCCCCACGGAGCCGAAGTGAGGAATGCGGAACGCCTGCCAGTCGAATTCCCCCCCGAACATAAGGCGCGGCATCGTACCAAATGTTCGCTCGTAGGGTTTTCCACGGAGGCCAGGCTCTTCGTCGATCTGCGGAACGTAGGGCGAGAACCGAAGCTCCAACGCGAACCTTTGCGGAGACGCGTAGCGGGCACGTCGGGTCGTGAACGACTCGGCGCGGGCCTCGGCCGAGCTCGCCAGCACCACAAGAAAAGCGGCCACGCCGACTGCGGACGACGCCCGCCGGGACACACGTGACATCGGAATCATTTGGAGTCCGTCCTTCGGTTGCGGACACGTCGACGAACGAGCGAAAGGGCCAAAACGAACAGAGGGAACACCGAGAAGAGACCGCCGACCGGAGCGCTCTCCGTGGAGCATCCCCCTGCCTGTCCGCCAGAATCCCGATAGAGCTGCCAGAAGTCGGTGGTCTCACCGGGCCTGCCGCAAACGGGGGTGCTCAACACTCCGGGGTTTCCAAACGAGTCGATCGCGGCGATCGACACGGCGTAGACTTTTTCGTTTTCGAGGAGAGCGGTTGAATCGTCCTTGTTGAGGGTCGAGATGACGATTCGACCTCCGGTTGCGCCGCCGAGCTCGCCGCACACGTACCGGGAATCGGGGACGACGGCCGCCGATCCGTCCGTCCCACTTCCACCGAAAATGGAGGATGTGCACTCGGTCGCGGCACTGACGGTCTCGACTTTTGTCGTGCATCCCGCGTCGCTGCTCGTTGCGCCGTCGGTCTCGCCACCGTCGGCGACGGAAGAATCGGGGCATGTCGTGACGGTCCGCGTCTCGGCCGATTTCGAAACGGGCGACGGATCGCAGTACACACGAATGCCCTGCTGGTCCGCGACGCCACCTTCCCCGGTGGCCGACCACGTGACGGTGAGCCTACGATTTCCGGGAAGAACACTCACGCCCGATAGCGCTGCGGGACCGAGGGTTTTGACTTGGACGTCGACCTGATCCGTCGTGCCGATGGGATCCGTCCCGACGCCCTGGAAGAACATGAAATAGAGGCCGAACTTGCTGTCCGGAATGCCACCGCACACCGATGTGTCCGCCGAGTAGTTTCCGATGGTGTCATCGGCGCGCCGCGTGATGACGTTTCGAAGCGGAATGCGGATGGTGCCGGTCTGCTGCAACGAGAGGTTGCCGAAAGGACGCCAGCACTGTCGGGTCGTACCCGTGCGCGCGGCGAGCGGCTTGCAGTCGGTGGACCCGGCCCAAACTTCGAGCTGTTGGTTCGGCGTGAACCCCGAGGCGAGGTAGGTGATCTCGACGCTGAGGTTTGCGAGGCAATCGTCGTAGTTGAAGGCTTCCGGGTTCACCGTGCGCTTGGCTGCGGTGGTCCCGTCTGGATTCACGCGGATGAGAGACGTCTTGTTGCTAATCGACACCGACTGCGCCCGCGCGCGCGCGGCGAAGAGGACGACGCTCAGGACGAGGAGCGCAGAAAAAAAGTGGCGTAAACGGCGCATTGTGGCGGCTATCAGCATAGCCCGTGCCAGCCTGAAACCCTCGAAAATTCGCGCAAAAAGCACCTTGGAACGCCTCCCGCCCGCCAAGGTGTCACGGGGCGGCGTCGCGCCCCCCAGGTCGTGACATTTTGACAATCGTACCGAGGCGCCCGCTCTCTCGACCGCGCCGCTCGTTCGAATCGAAGCGTGCCGTAGGCTCACGCTCGGATCGGGCAGCGCAAGATCGGCCTCGTTCAGTCCTCGGTCTGTTGGTGCTGGGAGCCGTCTGGCACTTCTTCCATTCCGAGCTCGCCGGTCGTCATCTTGAAGCCGATGACACGCGTGGCGTCGGGAGTCTCGCACCGCACCTCGCCCTTGATGTTGCCCTTGGCCAAAAGCTCTTGGATCCGCAGCATCGACTCGCGGCTCGTGTGGTGGACGCCGTACACATGGCGACCGTTTTGGACCGTCTCGAGCAACGTGAGGCCTTCGACCTCGTGGTGTCCGGCCAGCAGACGACGCGCCTCTTGGTACATCCCGTGGCTCGGAGGAACGGGCCCGAGAGACAAGAAATAGCTCGCGTGGCACTCGGCGAGGGGCGGCAGGTCGGGGCGCGGAATGTCCGGCCACTCGACGAAATGGGGGACGGCGCTCTTGTGCAAGAGCGCGTGAATGAGATCGTCACCGTCCTCGATCGAGGCGGCCACCCACACTTCGTCGACCGAGCGTGCCGAGACGGTGAGCGGGACGAACTGGGGCGGCTTCTGAGGCATGTATTTGCTGGAAAGCTTCGAGTAGACGTAGTGCTCGACCTCACGAAGCCGCGGTAGGGGAACGGGCCGCCACGTGCCCTGCGGCTCGCGACGCCACACCTGAGCCGTGCGCGCCGCGAGCTGCGTCTCGACGACGAACAGCGAGCCATCTTTTCCCTCGGAGAACGACAGAATCTCGCTGAACTGCACGGGCACGTCGACGACGGACCACGCTTTGCCGTTCCACTTTGCCGCGTAGGGCTGCGAGCCCCCCGGAAGCACGAGCGTCGCGGTCACGAAGATGCCCGTCTTTTGGGCGTGAAGGTGAACGTCTTTGACCTTCGAGCCCGCTGGGAATTCCCCGGGAAGCTTGTCGAGGGTGCCCACTTTCGCTCCGTTGGCGAAGCGCTCCACGACGAGCCGCGCGTCGCCCTCGCGGCACGCTCGTCCTGCGAGGATGACCTCGGCGGTTCGGGCGGCAATGGTGTCCCAACAGAACTGAGGGGCGATCGAAAGACCCGAAGGTTTCACGCCCTCGCTCACCACGTCCACGCGGGCCTTCGCGTAAGGCTGAGGGGCTCCCTTGTTTCCGACGAGCACGTACGCGCCTTGCTCGACGACGGCGACCGACTGGTAGCTCTCGGCTCCGGTCGCGCGAAACGAAGGCCCGACCGTGCCTCCTTTGACCCGCCGAACCGAGTTGCCGATGAGCGTCGACGAAAACGCGTAGAAGTCGTCCGGAACGCCGCCCACGACGAGAATTTCCCGGGCGTCTTCGATCTTCGCGAGGGGCTTCGTGAGGTCGCTCGTCGCGGCGACCATCACACCGGAAGATACGAAGTCGCCGTCGCCGAGCTGCGCATGGAGACGCGTGATGCCGTTTCGGCTGCGCGTGTGAACGGCAAAAGGCATCTCGACCGGCTTCACGGTCGCCGCCGGCCCGACCTGGCCAGGTAGCACTTCCGGAGGAACCGGCCCAGTGGGCCCCTTGAACACCGTCGGGCCACACGCCGCGACAAGCACTCCGAAACCGAGAGCGGCAACGATTGGAAGACGACGCATAGCGCCATGAACAGTAGCGGAGAATGCCCACGGTTTCAGTACGGAACAGCCGGTTCGCGACGGACGCTTGCCGAGACGTCACGGCACCTTCGGCACGCGCGCCCCTAGCGCATGCGGAGGGCCCAATGACGCAGCGCGAAGGAGCTACGAGGTACACTTCTTCGCTCCGGCCGCCTAAGCTCCGCGCCATGTCGCGCCTCGTTCCCGCCCGCTCTTCCCGCCCCTCCGACGATCCCATCTTCGCCCTGAACCGCGAGGCCACCGCCCGCAAGTCCAAGGGCGAAGCCATCGTGAACGCCACGGTCGGCGCGCTCCTAGACGACGCCGGCAAGCTCGCGATCTTGCCGTCGACGGCGCGCGCCGTGCGCGAAGTGCCCGAGGGCGAGTGGGCGGCCTATGCGCCCATCGCGGGCACTCCCGATTTTCTCGGCGCCGTGTACGACGACCTCTTCTGCCTCGAGCCCGCGCTCCGAGCAGCCGCGTGCGGCGCTGCCACGCCAGGCGGAACCGGAGCGCTTCGGCACGCGCTCGCGAACTACCTCGAGTCCGGTCAGAAGATGCTGACCACGTCGTACTATTGGGGCCCGTACCAAACGCTGGCCGACGAAGGCGATCGCGGCGTCGAGACCTTTCGCATGTTCGACGAAGCGGGCGGCTTGGACGTGGGCGCCCTCGACGCGGCCATCGCGGGACAGCTCGCGTCGCAGGGTCGTGTATTGCTCTTTTTGAACGACCCCTGCCACAACCCCACGGGCTACTCGATGAGCATGACCGAGTGGGAGAAAGTGGCCGGTGTGCTCTCGAAGCACGCCGAAAAAGGCCCCATTACGCTTCTCTCGGACATGGCCTATTTTGCCTACGCCGACGGCGAGCCGCGCGCGTTCATGCGCCACCTCACGCCGCTCCTCGGCAAGATTGGTCTCCTCTTTGCGTGGAGCGCGTCGAAGACGTTCACGCACTACGGGCTTCGTGTAGGGGCGCTCGTGGCCTGCGAGCCGGACCCGCAAGAGCGCGCTCGGACCGAGGCCGCGCTCGCCTATTCGTGCCGTGGCACGTGGTCGAACTGCAACCGCGGTGGCCTCGTCGCCGTCACGAAGCTCCTCATCGATCCGGTGCTTCGCGATACGTGCACGCAGGAGCGCGAAGCCCTCAAGGTGAACTTGAAGTCCCGAGTCGATGCATTCAACGCCCTCGCGAAGGGCAAGCTTTCCTATCCACGCTACGACGGCGGATTCTTCGTGACCGTGTTCGCCGCCGACGCCGAACAGCGCGCCGCCCGCATGCGTGAAAAGGGAGTATTCGTGGTCCCGGGCAAAGGAACCTTGCGCGTCGCCCTTTGTGGTGTCGCCGAAAGCGACGTTCCGAGGTTGGTCGCGGCCCTCGCCGACTAGCGCCGAACGGGCCAGCGTGGGCGTTCGAGCGCCAATCAAATCGATGGGATCGCCATCACGTTGATAGGGCAAAAAGAGAGCGCCGCTCGACGAGGCCCATTCCGTTCCAACGGCACGCACGTTGCAATTTCGGTTGGCCAATGCTGGTCGATCTCGCGCACCTGCCCGCTTCCGAAGAGCTCGCGGGCCATTGAGCCCGCCGCCAAACACTCGGCCCCACGCCCGGCCGGCACGCGAAGAGCACGGCTATTTGCCCGGGCGTACGCCCGCAGACGGCCTGATCTACTACGTCCACCACTCCGCTTGCAGCCCCCGCCCCGAAGGCGCTCGAGCGGTCCTTCTGATCGGCGCCATGGGGCTCGAGCGCGGGCACTCCCACCTCGTCTGGGTGCGTTGGGCGCGCTACCTCGCACAACGCGGTCTCGATGTGTTGCGCTTCGACTACCGCGGTGTCGGCGAAAGCACGGGCGAGCACACGGACATGACCATGGACTCGTGCTCCGACGATCTTGCTCGTGCCCTCGAGCTCTTGGCCGAGCTGCATCCTCGCGCACCGATCGCGCTGCACGGGCTGCGAGGTGGCGCCCTGCTCGCCGCACGTGCCTTCGAGAGACGGCTCGGCCAGGACCTCTTGCTCTGGGAGCCACCGCTCTCGGCACGCGCCATGCTGCTCGAGACACTGCGTCACAAGCTCGCGGCGGACTTCGCGCAAGGCACGGGCGGCGCTCGGCGGACGAGGGACGACTACATCGCCGATCTCGAATCAGGCAAGCACGTCGAAGTGGACGGATACGCGTGGTCTCGCGC
Organism: Myxococcales bacterium; assembly: GCA_043764595.1. Classification (GTDB taxonomy): domain Bacteria; phylum Myxococcota_A; class Polyangia; order Polyangiales; family Polyangiaceae; genus JAAFHV01. The sequence goes on from JAYUKI010000899.1 coordinate 10,334, forward strand.
CTTGTGGGATAGCTCCCACGACTTCCCCCTGGTTTTGCCACGTCCCCACGTGACACGCGGATCGCTCGTCGTCCACCTCGATGGGCACGAACGTGAGGGGCGCACGGCCGTCGAGGTTCCGAGGCCCGCATTTTGGGGCGAGAGCCGCTGGCTCAATCCCGATCTGACCGACTTGTTCCACGTCAGCACCACATTCCTGGAGCGCACATGAGAGCCATCGAGCACGTCGATTTCGAGGGTATGAGCCTCGTCGGCACGCACCACCTGGCGGCCCCCGGAACACGCCGAAACATCGGGGTGCTCGTCCTGAACGGCGGCTATGTGCCCCGTGATGGCCACTCTGGACTATCGGTAAAAATCTGCGATGCGCTCGCCGCACGCGGCTTCCCGTCGTTTCGATTCGATCTTCCCATGCTCGGAGACTCCCCAGGCCAACCTCCGGCCCTCGCGGACGAGTTCTTCGAGCTCATCTATCGAGGCGATTTCTGCGAGCCCACGCTCGCCATCGCGCGAGACC
>JAYUKI010000900.1:0-10843 GCA_043764595.1 Myxococcales bacterium
GGCGAAGGTGTGCCGAAACAGGTTGTACGTGCCGCCGTAGAGATTGTCGGCCGAGACGATTTCGTCGCCGGCCTGCGCGATGTTCAAGAGCGCGAGCGAAATGGCCGCCTGGCCACTGGCCACTCCGAGCGCGCCCACACCCCCGTCGAGCTCGGCCAAACGCTTCTCGAAGACGTCGGTCGTGGGGTTCATGAGCCGCGTGTAGATGTTGCCGAACTCCTTCAACGCGAAGAGGTTCGCGGCGTGGTCGGCGTCGCGGAATTGGTACGACGTGGTCTGGTGGATGGGCACCGCGCGGGAGCCGGTGGTCGGGTCAGGGGATTGACCCGCGTGGAGTGCGAGAGTCTCGGGCCGGTACGTGCGCTCGGTCATTTGGTCCTCCGTGATGATGGACATGTCTAGTATAACGACATGATGTCTGTCAAACCGGATGCCTTGGGCGCGTCGAAGGCTGGGGATTTTGCGGCAACTCCCCGCGCCGAGCGGGTGAGCGTGCTCGTACTTGGCAAAGGAACGGTGGGCGGGAGCCTGCTCTCGCAGATTGCTGGAGCGAGCGAGACGCTCGCCTCTCGGTACGATGTGGAGGTGCGCGTGGTCGGCGCGGTGGACAGCCGTGCTTCGGTCTTCGACGAGCTCGGTTTTCGCGCCGAGATCGTGCGTGAAAGGCTCGTCCAGGCGCGGAATGAGCAAGGCACTCCCGGCGACACGATCGACGCGCTGCTCGTGAAGCTCGCGCGCCTACCCGCACCGGTGCTCGTCGACTGTACCGCTTCGGACGGAATGGAACGCGTGTATGCTGCAGCGTTCGCGCGAGGTATCCACGTGGTGACGGCGAACAAGAAGCCCCTCGCCGTCGAGTGGTCTGCGCGCGAAGCGCTCTTCGGGGCGCAGCGGTCTGCGCGTCGGGCATTCCGCTACGAGACCACGGTTGGAGCGAGTCTCCCGGTGGTGGAGACGCTTCGGAACTTGGTACGCACCGGCGACCGCATCGCCCGAATCGAGGGCTCGCTCTCGGGCACTCTCGGGTATCTCTCGAACGAGGTCTCGCTCGGTCGGCGTCTTTCGGTGGCGGTGCGCGAGGCGCATGCGCGGGGCTACACCGAGCCGCACCCGCGAGACGACCTCGCGGGGACCGACGTTGCGAGAAAGGTGCTGATTTTCGCGCGCGAAGTGGGGATCCCGCTCGAGCTCGACGACGTCGTGGTGGAGCCGTTCGTCCCCATAGGGCTCCTTGCGCACGACTCGGTCGAGGCGTTCCTCCACGCGCTCGAGGCGCACGATGACGCGTTCGACACGCGGGTGCGGGAGCTTCGCGAACGAGGTCTCGTGCTCCGCTATCTCGCCTCCGTGGATCCTTTCGCTCGGGCGGCCAAGGTGGGCCCGGTGGCGGTCCCGCTCGATCATCCGGCAGCCGGACTTCGTGGCACCGAGGCGCTCGTCTCGTTCGCGACCGAGCGCTACGCCGACTACCCGCTCGTCGTTCGTGGGGCAGGGGCTGGCGGTGAGGTCACCGCGGCGGGGGTTCTCGCCGACATTCTCGCCATTGCGCGACCTTGGTGACGACCCGCCCCGTGGTCAGAACATCGACGGCATTGGGACAGCCTCAGTCGCGTCCACCGTCGAACGGGGGCCCGCCGTAGGCGGCGTCGACGGCGACGGGGGCGTCGAAGCTCGAGTCGAACGGAGGTGCGCCGTAGGCGGCGTCGGCGGCGACGGGGGCGTCGAAGCTCGAGTCGAACGGAGGACCCCCGTTTGCGTCGACGGGGCCGGCATCACCGGTCGTCGCAGTGTCGGAGCACGCCACGCCAGCAACCACCGCCGCCGCGCTACCGAAGAGCATAGCTGCGCGTGTGGCTCGGGAGGCTGGGCGTGGCCCTTCGCGCCGCTCGAGTCCGCCGCAAAACGGGCAGGCAGACTCGGTCGGGCGAATGTGGCGGGTGCAGGACGTGCAGATCAGAAGCATCCGGCAACGGTACTCGGGTTCGGGGCCAAGGCAATCGGAAGGGCGAGATGCTCTACATGGGGGTTCGCTCTGGCCTCAGCGGAGTAACCGGCGTGGAGCCGCTCCCGAGGTCCGCGCTCGCGCCGCGTGAGATCCCCGAATCGGTGTGGCAGAACCTGAATGAGCACGGACTCGAGCTCGACGACGAGACGGGCGAGGCGAAATGGCGGATCGATCAGAGTGGGCGCTGCGCCATCCAGAGGTCGGCGCCGCCCGAGCCGCCCGGGCGCGTGCTCTTCAGGATCATCACGCAGCCGTCGGCTGTGAGGAACAAGGGCGCGTCCTTGGCCGTGGACGAGAGCGCGTCGACCCGGACGCCTGCGCCGAACGACGCGCTCTTCGAGGGGCGTGTCGCGCGAAGTACTTCGTCGCTCATACCGTTCGAGAAGTAGAGCGTGAGCTCGTCGGCCGAGAGCACCGGGTTATACACATCGGCCATGGTGACCTCGCGGCCCGCCCCGAAGTTCGCCGGCGTCGACCCGCGCGGAGCCTGGTGGAGCTTGAAAGCCTGAAAATCGAGCCAGTAGAGCGTCTGGCCGTCGGCCGATAGGTGCGGCGAGAGGGCATCGGAGAGCGCCGAGCCACCCACCGTCACGCTCGACTGGTTGGCGAAGGGCGCCCCCGCCGCGGTGCGGGTGGCCACGAACACGCCGATCGCTGCCGCGGTCTGCCTGTGGAAGTAGAGCACGAGCCCGTCGGCCGAGACCGTGGGCGAGAACTCGGAGCCAGGGGCGGTGTTCACCACGTTGAGGTTCGCTTCCGACGGCGCCCCGAACGGATCGCCCACGACGGCGCGCGTGGCTTGAAGGAGGCTCGTGTTGGGCGCCCCCGTGTTCTCGCGGTGCATGAACGCCGTGAGCTCGTCGCGCGTCATGGAGAACGAGGCGTCGTCGAACGCCGAGCTCACTGTCGCCATGAACGTCGGTGTGGCGAAGGTCTTTGCCACGTCGCAGCGCCGCCCAGGCGTGCTCGTGTCGGGTCCGGCGTCGATCGGCGGGGTCGTGTCGGGGCTCGCGTCGATACTGGGCGTGCTCGTGTCCGGCACGGTGTTTTGGGCGTCGGTCGGCGCGGTGCCAGCGTCGGTCGCTCCGACCGGATCGTTCCCGACGCACGCCCCTACGAGCACGGAGGTGGTCATGGCGAGAGCGGCGGCGACGATCAGGTTGCGCATTCCTCACGATCCATCGAAAGCGGCCGCGTCGCAAGGCGCGGTCCCAGGACGGTCGGGGCCCGAGCCCCAGGGAGTGTGCCGCCCAGAAGGTCGAAAGCGCCATTTCGCGGCCACGAGAGCCCAACGCGCGGCTTTCCTTCGAGAGCGACATCGCCTGGCCGTCCAGCTCAGTTCTGTCGTCACATGGGGGCTGCCTCGACGTACTTCTTGGCGGTGCGGCGATCGATCCCAAGTGCACGAGCTACCGCGCCATAGTTGCGACTCTCCCGGTAGAGCCTCTGGGCGCGCATGACCAGCGCAGCGGGCCCGTCGCTCTTCTTCTCCGCTTCCTGCCACCCGAGTGCGAGCGGATCGCCGCTGTACCTCTGCGTCAGCAAGATGCGGCGAATGCATTGCTCGAGCTCGCGAATGTTCCCGGGCCAGGCGTAGTCTCGTGGCAGCTTCTCTGCGATGGTGGCCTCGATCGAGGCGGCGAGTGCGTGCGAGGGCACGCCAAGAATGCGGGTCGCGAGCTGCGACACGAGAAGGGTCAGCTCCGCGGGATCGGCGTCGAGTCGCTCGCGCAGGGTCGGCAGGTGAATCACGTCGGAGCAGAGTCGGTAGTAGAAGTCGTGCCGCATGCGCCCCGCGGTGCGTAGCGACTCGAGCGAGCGGTGCGTCGCCGCGATGATGCGCCCGGAGAATCGGCTCGGCTCGGCTCCACCGACGGGCGTGAACTGCCGGGCCTCCAGAACGCGGAGAAGCTTCACCTGAACGGTGGGGTCCAAGTCGCCAATCTCGTCGAGAAACACAGATCCCATCGCGCTGCAGCGCTCGAATGCGCCCGCTCGCCTCTGAATGGCGCCCGTGAAGGCCCCTTTTTCGTGACCGAAAAGCTCGGACTCAATCAGGTTCGCGGAGTACTCCGAGAGGTTTAGCGGCAAGAAGGTCTTGGCGAAATTCTCGTCGAAGCGACCCGACTTCGCGTTCCACGGAATGTAGCCGGCCATGCCAATCGCGGAAGCTGCAGCGCCCTTTCCTGTCCCGGTTGGCCCGAGAAGGATGGTGGAGAAGTCCTCCATTCGCCCCATCAAAGTGCCCGCATAGAGGCCGAGGTCGTGTGTGAAAATGTTGTTCCACAGGGCCTCGCGCAAGTGTTGTGTGGGGGCGCTCGCGCCTGTCACCGAGCGATCGATCGCCACGAATGCGCGCCGAAGCTGAAAGGCCAAGGCGATCCGCTCATGGGCCCGCGCGTCGGAAAGGCCGAACGATTCGAACGCGGTCAAGAGGCCCGGTACGAAGTCAGGTCGCACGATGGCTTCGCTCGCCCGCTGCTTTCGGATGTGAGCGTCGATCTCGGCGGAGAATCTGTGAAACACCACATAGAACGCCGCGCGCTCATAGGAGTCGTGATCCGCGCTCGAATGGCGCTCGCTCCGCCTCCAGTTCGTCACGGCGCTGCTTGCCCGAGCAAGGCTGCGGGCAAACACGTCGCTTCTGGAAGCTCCGCGCGTAGCGTCGCCCACTTCGCGTTCCAACCGCTCGCGTTCTTCCCCAAAGGGGTTTGCACACGCCATAGCGGCGATCGCGCGAAGAGTACTCTTTGTGGCACGCGCACGCATGTATACATCGAGTGTACACGATGTCGGCTCGAGCGAGCCCCGCATGGCAAAATCGCCCGAAATTCCGCTGGGGTGCTGGCGGCATGGAGGCTGCAAACCGTGTGGAATGCTCCAGTCGGAGCTACCGAAAGAGGAATGCGATGCGATCCAAAGACACGCCCGCGTGGATTTTTCAGGTGTGGACTTCGTTTGCGGTGGCCATCGTGGTCACCACCGCCGGCATCTGTTACCTCCCGCTCGACATCTGGCACCGAGGCTTTCTCGGCATCGGCTTCCTCTTCAGCGTCGCATCGGCGTTCACGTTGGCGAAGACGCTTCGCGACAACCACGAAGCACCGGCCGTCATTGGCAAAGATGGGCCGCCGTACCGGTAGTCGGAGGGAAGCTCATGGAACTGCGCAAGGGATGGAGGCGAAGGATTCGTAGCGAGTGGTCTTCCATTGGGCTCGCGCTTGGGTTGGGCGCAATGGTCGTTGGCCTGATTTTGCCTGTGTTGCGACGGGGTTCGTGGGCAGAATAGGTGGAACGCTTCGCTCTAACGATGCGGGCCGACGTACTTCAGGCGCATCGACCGGTTGTAGTCGTAGTGGACGAGCTCGAAGTCCTCGCCGCCGACCGTGAAGATCTTCGAGTGTTCGAGGTGAACGTTCACTGCAAAGTCCTCGGGCGCAGCGCCTGGCTTCGTGAACGTACCTCCAATCATGAGGGGGCTTGGGCCCATCTCGGGGGTTACGTCCTTATGGCTGTGACCCGAGAAGTGCAGCTTGAGACCTCCGGGGAGATCGACGGTCTCGCCGCGTGTGATGGTGAGCTCCCTCGCGGCCTGCGGAGGGACGCGGCTCGGCGCGGGCGAGCTCGAAGTCATTGGCGCTCCCAATGGTGCGGGCAAAGGCGGAGGTGGCAGAGGCGGGGCGCTCGCGGGAGCGCACGCACTAGCACCGAGGAACAGGATCGCGAGCGCACGCATCTGAGGGAGCGAAAGTGAAGACGGCATGGCGCCTGGCACGTTCACTGGGGCTTCCTTCGGAGCGCGAGAAATACGCGTCGTGTCGTGCCCTCGGTGAGCTCCGCCGCGATCCACACGTCACCGACGCGACTCGCGAAGACCGAGAACGCTTCGGTCTTTGGCCCACCGACGATGGCCCGCGGGAGCAGCGCGCCCTCTTTGCGGAGCGGCGTCACGGCGTACGCTTGCGCGTAGGCGGGCTCTGCCGCGGCGCCGTCGTACCCCTTGCCGAAGACGTACCCCGCGATGCCATCGCCGGGTCCTGCTGCGGCGATCGACGACGTGCCTTGGGTGCTCATCGCGCCGAGGTCCACACGCGTCGCAGGGCCGAGCGCGTCGATCTCTCCGGCGGCTACTCCGTAGAGGGCGTCTCCCGCGCCGAGCGAGGCTGCGACGAACGCGTTTCCGAGCCCATCGACGGCGACGGGGCCCGAGCTGCCCGCCCATCCGAAGAGCTTCGCTGGCGCCTTGCACGCGCCCGTCGCGACGAGCTCCGCCCCGCATGGGGCAGAGGCATAAAGGCCATTGTCGGTGGTCGACGAGGCTTGGGCTGCGAAAGGCGAAAGTGCCGAGTACACGTAGGCCCCAGACGGTACTCCGACGGCCGAATAGATGCCATTCGTGCGTGCCCGAGCGACGACGCGGTCGTAGTCTTTGGAATAGAGAAGAGCCTCGCCGGGGAAGCTCGCGCCGCTCCCCGAATACGTGAGGAGTGCCTGATTGCCATTCGGCAAGTCGACCATTCCGTCGGGCCCGTAGAACAGCGTCGTGGGCAGTGCGGTAGCCTTGGCGAAGGAAACGCCAATCGCGGCCGCCGCGCCTTGCGCACCCGCGGGGAGCGTATACCTGAGCACGCCGGGGGTCGGGGCCGCCGCGTCTTGGGCGGTGTACACCTGGGCCGTCACCATCGGGCCGCCGTGATTGCCCCACCGTGCGCCGAGCACCTCGCCCGTTGCCGCGTATCGTCCCACGACGCCGAAAGGCAGCGCAGGGTCGAGCTTCACGACGTCCTCGTAGTCGGCCGGCGCGAGGAACACGGGGGGTGGGCGCGGACGATCGGCGTCGGGAGCGCTCGCGTCGCCGGGGCTTTCGGCATCGCCGTTGGCGGCGTCGGCCTTGGGCACCTCGCTCGAGGGGCTCGGCGGGCTCGCGTCGGGCTCCGTGCCGGAAGGCTCGGACGAGCACGCATATGCGCCTAGCGCAAAGAGGGCAACGAGGGACGCGCCTGCACGGCGGGCGACGGTCGAGACGAGGTGGCTCATGGTGACTCCGCGGAAGGGTTCTGCGGAAGACGCGAGAGGGCCTTGGCCATGGAGGCTTTCTCCGTGGTGCCCGCGCGTGACTACGCCGGGCGCAAGCCAAGTGGAACCGCGGCTTCGGGCCCAGGTTCGCTGTCCTCTCGCCTCCCCGCGGAAGCTTGGACGAGCCCACTCGGAGTTCTCCCGAGGGGGCGTCTTGCGGAGGTTTTCGGGCTCGTGGGCGCTCGGCCAAGGGCCGCTGACCTACTCCCCGTACCTTCCCAGGAGAAAGCTCTCCCAGTGGAAAAAACGAGTTTCGTTCCCACTTACCGCTGCGGGGCAGCCCCGGATTTTCACCGGGTTCCCTTTCGCGAGACGAGGGCTATCTACGCCGTCATCCGCCGGGGCGCAAGGAACGATGGAACCCGAGTCGCATTCGCAGCGACGGCACGCTCGGTCCGGGCAAGAGCTTCGACGCGATCAGGTCGTTGAGCTCGAGGCAGTAGCCCGTTGCGGCGGTGCATACGGGCACCGACCGTCGGCCGTCGCAGAACGATCACGATGGGACGCGGTTTTGGGATTTGCTTGGAGTCATCGCGCGAACCCGGTGACGACGGCATCCGCTGGCCATGGGCTTGGCGGGAAGCTACGTTTCCGAGGCCGATGCGCCGCTTGCTCGACCCGACCCTCGACGTTGTCTTCAAGCTCCTCTTCACCACGGGGCCGGAGAGCCCGCGCGTCCTGCGGTCGCTTTTGACGGCGGTCCTCCGTCCGAAGAGCCCGATCACGTCGGTAACGGTTTTGAATCCAGAGATCCCTCGCGAGTCGGTGCTCGACAAGGGAATTGTACTCGACCTTCTCGCGGTCCTCGAAGATGGCACTCGGCTCGATGTCGAGATGCAGTCCGACAAGCGGCCGGCGTTTCGCAACCGAGCACTCTACTATTGGGCACGCACCTTCAGCCAACAGCTCGAACGCGGAGCGGACTACCACGCCCTGCGACCCGTCATTAGCGTGCTTTTCCTCGATTACCCCGAGCTCGAGGCGGGGCGCTTGCATTCGATTTTCCAGCTCCTCGAGACACATGACCATGCACGTTTCACCGACGCCCTCGAGATCCACCTCATCGAGCTCCCGGAGCTTCGTCACCTTCGGGATACCGAGCGGGACAACGACGCCGATCTGGTGCGGTGGAGCCGCTTCTTTGCCGCCACGAACGACGCAGAAATCGAGGACCTGGCCATGAGCGATTCCGCCATCCGTGACGCCACCAACGTTCTGGAACGCCTTTCGGCAGACCCGGCCGCGCAGAGTCTAGCGCGCCAGCGCGAGCTCGCCCTCTTGACGTACAAGATCGAGATGACGGCGGCGAGGGCTGAGGGAGAGGCCGAGGGAATCGTGAAGGGCAAGGCGGAGGGGAAGGCCGAGGGAGAGGCCGAGGGAATCGTGAAGGGCAAGGCCGAGGGCCTTCGTATCGCCATCGAAGACTTGTGCGAATCTTTGGGAATCGAGCTCGATCCGACGAGACGTAAGCACGTCGACGAGGCGGACGTGGACACGCTGAATGCCCTCCGTCAGGACATCAAGGCCTCGAAGCGATGGCCCGCCGGCATGGGTGGGTAGGACCACGGTGAGCTTGGCGATTCACTAGACGATGGGCACACGTTCGCCAAGAATCGCCATGACGGCCCTGTTCTTCCTCGGCATTTCCTGCTCCCAGGGCACACCCGAGCCGTCTTCAGCCCCGCAAAAAGTCAAAACCTTCGACTCCTTCGTCGCCGAGCTCGCCGACCTCGAGGCTCTCACCACCATGCCCGATCCTCCGTACGTGGCGGCCCAGGCGTCGAGCCGTGATCCTCTCTCCGTGACGCCTGCGAACGCCGAGGCGTGGTTCGCCAATTTGGATGCGGGCCATTTCCTGCGCGTCGAAGACCGCGACGGCCGTAGCGAGTCGGTGATGCTCGACGTGTCCGGCCCCGGGGTCGTCACTCGGATTTGGTCGGCCAATCCTTCGGGTCTTGTTCGCATCTACGTCGACGCCGAGACGCCCTCCATGGCCATACCCATGAAGCAGCTCCTCGACGGGTCCACGGTGCCTTCCCCGTTGGCGGGCGAGTACGGTCGCGGGTTCCAGTCGTATCTTCCCATCCCGTTCGGGCGGTCGTGCAAGATTACCGTCGAATCGCCCGTGTCCAAGGGCCTCTATTGGCAAGTTGGGTATCGACGGTATCCAGCCGAAACCAAGATCGAGCCTTTCAACGTCCAGAAGCTTGCGAGCGCCTCTCTTCGCGACGCCGTTGGGCGCCTTTCGGCCAAACCTCCGGCTCCGACCTGGACACTAACGAAAGATGTTGGGCCAAGCGGAGGGCGTGCGCGGTACGACGCGCCATTCTTCGGGGGCGAAGTGACTGCTCTGGCCATCGAATCGAACGACCTCGGGGGCCTCGAGCGCGCGCGACTGCGGATTCGGTTCGACGGACAGCAGACGATCGACGCCCCCATGATCGACTTCTTCGGCGGGCGCGCGGGCGAGTTTGCCTCGCTGGCCCTATCGCACGAAGGTCCGCGGGCATCGATGCACTTTCGGATGCCCTTCGAGAAGTCCGTCGAGATCGATGTGGTGGGGGAGAACCTTCCACCGGTTCGCGTGTTGGCCGCGATAATCCCGCGCCCGTGGAACACGAACAGCCTGTATTTTTACGCGACGGCCACCCACCGAGATCGCATCGCCTCGCGGCCGTTCCAAGACGTCACGCTGCTCGACACTCTAGGCGAGGGCCGCATCGCGGGGCTCTCCTTTCGGGTCGATGCGCGAAGCGAGCTGTGGTGGGGCGAGGGCGACGAGCACATTCGGGTGGACGACGAAGAGGTGCCGTCCTTTTTCGGAACCGGAACCGAAGACCATTTTGGATATGGCTTTTGCAGTCGCAAGCTGTTCGCGACGCCGTACAACGCCGTCACCGAAGTGCAATCCCCGGACGCTCCGGGGTTTGCGGTCTCGTGCTCGAGTGGCAACCACGGCAGAGCGTTCATGCATCGGGCCTTCCTCTTCGACTCCATTCCATTCTCGAAGCGCGTCGTCTACGATCTCGAGGCCTGGCACCAAGACCCCAACACGACGATGGACGTGGGCACCGTCGTGTATTGGTACGGCCGTGCCCAACGTGCGCCGAAGTGAATCTCGGTGTCATCGCTTATCGCGGCGGCAGCGCGAATGATGTGCTCAAGCTGCGCGCGGGTCATTTTGCCGGGTCGCTTTCCATATCTCGTAGCGCTCGCGCTGGCTCAGAACGAAGGTCAGCGGTGAGGTCTGGCGCATGGCCTGAGCGTCGTCGGTGTCTGCCGTCAGGACACGCAAGACCTCGTCGATGGGACCTTCGAGCAAGGCTCGCCACCGCGCTGCATATTCGTGGTGGGTCCCCGCGTAGACCTCGGAATCGACCCGTCGTCGCGCCCTTTCGACGAGCTCCGGCCGCTCCCGCAGGCGCTCTGCGATTTTTCGATGCAGCGCGAGACTGAATGAGCGGGACCGGTGCACGTAGTGAGTATAGCTCCCCTAGGTCCCCGCGGGTAAGTCCGGGCTCCGGTCTGACGTGGACGCCGACATCCTCGCGATCGTGGAGCTTGGTGCCGCCGGCATCTGCTGGCCATGGGCCTGGCGGGGAAGCTACGTTTCCGATGGGCCCGCGACCGTCGCGCAATCGCGGTGCGGTGGATTCCCGGCCGCGCCTAGAGCACCGAATAGGTTGAATCCCGTCGGCTTTCGCCGGTTTAGCGTCGCCTCGCGTTGTCGCTCCTCCTCGGATACGAGAGTATCCGTCGTCG
>JAYUKI010000901.1:0-40013 GCA_043764595.1 Myxococcales bacterium
CGACATGAAGATCTGCCCCCGCTGCTCCGAGCTCTTTCCCGACGACGCAGGGTTTTGTCCCTACGACGGCGTCGCGCTCGACAAGAGCAACGACCGCTACTTGGGGCGCACGATCGCGTCGCGCTACCGCCTCATCAAACGCCTCGGTCTCGGTGGCATGTCGAGCGTCTATCTCGCTCGTCACATCATTATCGACCGTCTTAGTGCGTTGAAAATACTCAGGAAAGAGCTTGGTCTCAACCCGTCCCATCGCGAGCGATTCTTGCGCGAAGCCCGGGCGGTGAATCGCATCAACCATCGGAACATCGTCGAGATTAGCGACGTGGGCGAGTCCGATGGCGTCGCGTACCTCGTGATGGAGTACGTCGAAGGCGACTCGCTCCATGCCCACATCCAACGCGGACGCCTCGATTGGCAGCGGGCCGCCCGCATCGGGATCCAGATGGCGAGCGCGCTCGCTCGTGCCCACCAAATGGGCATCGTGCACCGTGATCTCAAGCCGGAAAACGTGCTCATCGTCAAAGACGACGCCGGCCGCGACATCGTCAAGCTCACCGACTTCGGCATCGCGAAAATCATGGACATGCCGAGCCTCACGTTCTCGGAGCAGCTCTTCGGGACGCCCGGTTACATCGCGCCGGAATACGTCGAAGGCATTCCTTCGGACGAGCGCGCAGATCTCTATTCGCTCGGGGTCGTCCTCTACGAGATGGTCACCGGCACCTTGCCGTACGAGTGGGAAGGTCAGGCGGACCTGCTTCTGAAGCCCATCACGCACGCGCCCATTCCTCCGAGCCAGCGCGTCGGGCCGTTGCCGCCGGGTCTCGAGTCTTTGTTGCTGTCGATGCTCGCGCGGCGCGCCGACGAAAGGCCCGCGGACGCTTTTGCCGTTCATGATGCGCTCGTCGAGATATTGCGGCGGTCCGGGGGCATTTCGTCGACCTCGCTGCCGGCCATCGCCATCACGTCGAGCCCGTATCCCTACCATCCGCCGCAAGAGACCCTCGTGGCGAGCGTTCCGAGCGGTCCCTCCGCTTCGTCCGAAGATCCAACCGGGATTCGCCCGCCCGACGTGGTCGCGCCGGTGCCGTCCACCGAGCCCAACGACTCCCAGTACGGCTCGGCGGCACCGCGCGCCATGCCGCTTCTACCGCACCTCGCGACGCCGGAAATGGCGACGAAGTGGAGATCGGCCCTCGCCGAGCTCGAGGCCCGCATCGGGGATGCGAGGCGGCGTGGAGGTCCGGAGCTCGCGCGAGCGGGGAGGGCGTCCGAGCTTGCGATCATGGCGGGCGAAATGATTCCGCGGGTCGAACGTTCGTCGCGAGCCGTGGCCGAGCTCCAGTCACGCGTCGATCGCGTCGACGCACGAGGTCGGGAGTTTCGCGCAAACCTTGGCCACGCGATCGACGTGTTGCTTCGTGACCGTTCGCGGGAGCGTGCGCACCTCGAGGCGGTCCGTGCCCGGCGTGCCATGATGGAATCGGGGGAGGCCGCGCCGGACAGCGTCGTCGCGCCGGAGGGCCGTGGATGGGAGGTCTCGGCGCTCCAATCCGAGGAGCAGCGCATGGCCGTGGTGGTCGCCGATTTGGGCTATCAAGTCGAGGCTTTGCAGGGACAGCTCGACGCGAAAAACGACGAGCTCGAGCGGGAGCTTACCGAGGTTTCCGGGGCGCTCGAAGGGTCCGTCGCGGCTCTTCGTCGAATGTCGAGCGAGCTCGCCCGAACGATTCGGGACGGCGTCGCGTTGGTGGACTAGACGCACGCCTTGACGGACCGACCGCGACCGGGGCTGCCGGGAAGCGATTGCGGAAGTGGCCTGGAAAAACTCTCGGATCGTTCTATCGGGTGCTCCCGGAACGGCTCACTTCTTCCAGTTCTTCTTGTCGTCGATGGCTTGTTTCTTTGCGCCCTCGTCGAGCTCTTTCGAGAACGCCTCGAGGCGCGGGTTCCCGCGCTCCATGTGCAGGGCCATCATCAGCTGGAGCTTGGCTTGCTTGAAATCGTTCTTGCGAGCGAGCTCCTCCGCGCGAAGGACGAACGGCCTTGCCCCAGGCGACTTGATCGAATCGATGAGGCGAATCGGGGCCGGCGCGATGCTCGCGGACCCCGTGACGATGCGGGTCGCGACCGCCGCGCGAGCGCTCCCACGGTCTACGACCAGAGTGAGGGCTTGGTCGTATTGGGCACGAAGTTGGGGCTCGGAAAGGACACGGAACGCCTCGGCCCCGCGCTTGAAGATCGTGTCGACGGCTTTGCGCTCCTCGGGCGAGCGGGCGTGGTGGGCATCCGGATGGAAGGACTCGGCGAACGCGTGAAACGCATGCCGAAGCTCATCGTGCGTCGCCCTCGGGGCAACCCCGAGAAGGTCGTAGTAGGAAAGCTTGTCAAGGACGGCGATCCATCCCGCGAGTGCCTGCGCGTCCATGTGCGAGCTCAGGCCCTCATGTTCGGCATGGGCTCACCCATGCGTTGGATCATGTCGACGACCGACTCTTCGTCGGCGACGCCGAGCAGCCGCAGATTGGCGCGAGCTTCGTGGCCGGTTTGACCGTCGGCGGCCCGAACCTTGAGCGTACCGTCCGCGTCGAGCTCGAAGGTTACGGCCACCGTCACCTCACCACGCCCCGCTGGGCGCAGACCACTCAGCTCGACCTCGCCAAGGTACGTATTCTGACCGAAAACGGGGTTTTCTCCCTGGGCCACACGCACGCGTACCGACGTCTGCATGTCCCTGCCGGTCGAGAATTTCCGCGTCCGTTCGCAGGGAATCTTTGCGTTTCGTGGAATGACCGTGTCGCAGAAGCCGCCTGCGGTTTCCACGACCAGCGCGCGTGGCGTTACGTCGACGAGCACGGGCGCATATGTCGGCGCGGCCATGCCTTGGGCCATGCCCGGACCCATGGGCATCCCCTGTCCCATCGGAGACGGCATGCCCTGCTGCATGATGTCTTGGAGCCCCTGCATGGGAGGCTGCATCGGCATGCCCTGTCCCATGGGAGGCATTCCTTGCCCCATTGGAGGCTGCAAGGGCATTCCGTGCCCGACCGGAGGTTGCTGCATGGACGGCTGCGCGTGGATTTGCGCGTGCTGCATGGGGTAGTCCGGCGTCATGGCGGGGTAACCGCCCGACTGCTGCGCCGGGTACGGACCCGAACCTGCTGCGGGATAGGCACCAGATGCGCCCGCAAAAGCACTTGCTCCACCGCCGGCCCCAACACCAGCTCCTACACCGCCACCGGCACCGGGCGGCGGCGAAGACCGAAACGCTTCGTTGGGAAGGGACTGTGCAGGCATTCCGCGCGAGGTCATCGTCGGCTGGGGCCCGCCGTGAAGGGGAGGCGGAGACGACGGGAAGGCATTCGGATTCACCGGCAGAGCTGGTGGTCGCGAGGTCGGAATGACGGCCTGGGGTGGGGGCGCATTCGGAGCCAAGAGCGGCTGCGTGGTTCCGTGAGGCGACTTCACGCCCATCAACGGATCCGTGCGCTTCACGCCACCGAGTGGGTCGGTGGTCTTCTGTTTGTTGGTTGGCACGCCAGTCGTGGGAATGGCCCCCGGCCCACGTTTCGCGCCACTGAACGGACCATAGGGATCGGTCGTCTTCCTTGGATCGGCGGGCTCGGCGCGCGGATCGTCCCGTGAGGGCATCGGAGCCGTTCGCGGGCTCTTCGATGGCACGATGGGGCTCGCTCCGGGCTTGGGCGTGTGCTCCGCCATCGGACCGAAGGGGAACTGGGGAACGCTCGGTGGAGGGGCGCCACGCATGGCCACGGCTGGCGCGGGCTGCTCGTTCGTGTCCATCTCCCCGTCCGAGGAGGGCGGACCGAATCCGCTCATCGACGGAGACGAGATGCCCGAAGTCGAGATGAGGCTCAGATCGCGAATCTCTCCGAAGGCTCCGCCCGGAACGAGTGGCGTTTCGCCGAAGTCGTCGAAGCTAGGAACCCGCGCCATGCCCTGGCCGCTGATCGAGCTGATGAGTGACGGAGGCTCATCGAGGGTGCCGAACTCTCCGGTCTGCGCGGCGAGTGGTGGGTGCGATCCCGTGAGCGTCGGGTCTTCTTCGGGTTCGTCTTCGGTGGCCCAGCCGGCCTCCGAGTCCTCGATTTCTTCCTCTTTCTGGCGCATCGCACCAGTGATGGCTTCGTAGAACTCGGAGTGCGGCGGCACTGGCGCGCCGGTAAACGAGGGAATGCTCGGCTCTTCGTCGCGTCGCGGATCGTGGATGGCGCCGGAGAGGTCGAGCATGCGCGCCGACTGCGGCGCCGATGGAGGTGGAGCTCCGCCGATGGGAGGCGGGGCCGAGCGCGACGCGTACGGAGGGTTCGAGTCGTGCGTGCCGAGAGGCGGAGGAGCCGACCCGGTGCGTGCGTACGGGGGCGCGGACGCCGAGCCCGGTGGCCGCACTTGGGTGGACGTGAACTCTTCCTCTTGGAGGCCGCGGAGGGTGTGAGGGTTGGCCGAAGGTACCGGTGGAGGTGCTGGAATGGGCCGCTTGCCCACACCGTCCGTCAGCGCGGACGCCTGGATGGCTGCCCCCATGGCCACGACCTCGTCCGGATTGATCCGGTCCATCGGCGGCGCTCCGAAGAACGCCTCGACCCGTCGCCGAACCAGCGGAATGCGGGAGCTTCCGCCGACGAGAACGACCTTGTCGAACGAGGTCGGCGTGAGGCGCGCAAGAGCGAGCGCATCTTGCGTGACGCGAAAGGTGCGTTCGACCAAGGGTTGAATGAGCTGATCGAGCTCGCCCCGGGTCATCGCGAACGCCAGCGAAAGGGCCGCGCCACCCACTCCGTAACCGAGGTCGCTGATCTTCACCTGCGCCTGGTCGCGGGTGGAGAGCGTCATTTTCAAGTCCTCTGCCGCCGCGCGAAGACGTTCCCACGTTCCGGGGTCCGCTTTGGCGTCGATGCGGTGCTGCTTTAGCAAGCGTTCGGCCATGCGCTCGGCGATGGCGAAATCGATGTCGTCGCCTCCGAGGAAGGTGTCGCCCGCCGTCGCGAGGACCTCGAACACGTTGTTGTTCAAGTCGAGGAGCGTGCAGTCGAAGGTGCCTCCGCCGAAGTCGTAGACGGCGATGCGCTCGCTTCCGACGCGGCCGAGCCCATAAGCGAGGGCTGCGGCCGTGGGCTCGTTCAGGATGCGAAGCACCTCGAGGCCCGAAACACGGCCAGCGACTTTGGTCGAGGCGCGCTGGAGCTCGTTGAAGTGCGCGGGCACGGTGATGACGGCGCGAAGCACCGACTCGCCGAGCGCCGTCTCGGCAATTTGTTTCGCGCGCTTCAAGATGAACGCGCTGATTTCGGGGAGGGTGTAGTCCTTGCCGCGCGCGTGGACGAGCGGTCCCTGCGCCGGACCTTCGCGAAGCTCGTAAGGCACACGGGTACGCGCCTGCACGATCTCCGGGCTGTTCCAAGAGCGACCGAGGAGCCGTTTGTGGCTCGCTATGGTGTTGCGCGGGTCCATCGCGCGGCGCGCTTTCGCAGGATTTCCTACGAGCGCTTCGCCGTTTGGATGGAACGAGACGACCGACGGCAGGAGCCGTTGACCCGACTCGTCCGCGAGGACGTGCACGCGGCCAGACCGCATGGAAGCCACGACCGTGTTCGTCGTCCCAAGATCGATACCTACGACACTCACGGCTCTCTTCTATCGCCGGATACCGCGTGGGTAAAGGAAAGGGGGCGCCACTCGCACAACTCGAGCGGGCCGCGGTCGATTTGGGCGCGAACCCTTGCGTCATGACGCGGCAGGCAACCCGCCGCTTTGCGATGGAATTCGCGGCCGATCGCGCGCACCGCAAAATGCAACGCCGCCCGCCGGCCCACGCCGCGGGCCGCGACCGTCGGCGCGGTGTCGATCAATAGGTGACCTTCCGTCGACTTCTCCGTAGGCTCGCTCTGGGCGCTTGGCGTCCATCGGAAAGATGCAGCCCGTATCGTTCTATACGCTCTCCCGTGTCCTTCAAGACAGGCTCACGGGCTCGATCTCGGGGGGATTCACCCCGGTTCCGCTCGCGCGCATCCCCGGAGGCCCAAAGCGAGACGCGGCATGGCTCGGCCTCATGGGCGCTGCGCTTTTTGGCCTTCTCGTGCTCTACCTCGTCGGCTACGGGAGCCTCGGGACCGCGCTCTCCCAGCATGGCTTCGTGGCGTTCGGGCTCTACGTGGTGCTGGTGGCCACCGCGGTGTTCGCCTTCATTGCCTCGCGAAAACACCTCGCCGAAGTGAAGAGCTTCCCCCTTCCGCGTGGGGTGTATCTCTTTCCGGCGTGCGTGATCGACGCCCAAAGCTCGGCGCTTCGCGTGTTTGCGAGCTCCGAGGCCCAAGTGACCGGGCAAGGTCCGACCGTGACCCTGAAGTTTCCCGGCGCCGAGTTCGTCTTCACGTCCGAGGGCCTCGATCTGGCGGCGCTCGTGGCTGGGGGACAACAAAGCTCGGCCGCGGCGCTTGCGGCGAATGACTCGGCAAAGCTGACCGAGCTCGACCCGATGCACGAGCCGCGCTTCTCGAGCCCCGTGGGTCCGCGTGCTCCCTACACCTACACCGTCGCTCCATGGCAGAAGCTCGGCTGGGCTGTGGCGCTCGGTGTCGGCCTCGTCTTCGGCTCCTCCGTCTTCTTCATGCGCAACGCAACGAGTGAAGCGCTGCTCTATTCGCACGCCAAGGCTGCGAATACACAGGACGCGTACCGTGCGTATCTGAAATACGGGAAGACCCACGCGCGCGAGGTTTCGCGCTCGCTCCTCCCGCGAGCCGCGCTGAAAGATGCCTCGGCTCAGGGATCGATCGAGGCGGTTCGTGCGTTTCGGGAAGCCTTTCCCGAGACCGACATCGAAAGCGAGTACGACGAAGCGCTTCGGTCGGCCATGACCGCAGAGCTCGAGCGAGCAAAGGCCAAAGGCAAGCTCGGAGCATTGAAAGCCTTTGCCAAAAAGTACCCGGACCACGGCCTCGCCAAAGACCTGGCAGCCGCGATTCACGCGGTCTACGAAAAGGAGCTCGTGCGCGTCGTCGCGAACGTTCCCGATGCGCGGCGCGCGGAAGTGGAGCCAGCGCTCGGGCAACTCTTCGCCGCTCTCGAAAAGGGGGGACCTTCGTTCGAGGTCCGCTTCCGTCGGCGTCCAGGTCCCAAGCTTGCTGGCGCAGACAAGGCGATCATGAAGACCATTACGTACAATGGTCCGGTTTCGCTCATCTCTCGGTACTTCGATCCGGCCCACGCAAAAGCTCGGGAGGAGACCCTCTCGAAGGCGATTGGCGAGAAGCTCGCAAGCGCATTCGATCCCGAACTCGTCGTCGTCGCGCCGTCGTCCGCCGATGCAGACTCGGGGAAGGCCGAAGAGCCGTTCCCCAAGGTCACCGTGCCTACGCTCTTCGTGGTGCACGGAGGAGACTGGTCCGGCCATACGTACACGAGCCGCAAGCCGCGCGTGACCATCGTCGGCCTGAACTTCTCGTTCGAGGCCGTCCTGGTTCTGCCAGCCGACAAGCGAACCCTCAAGACGAAACACGACGTCTTCAAGGGGGTCACCGTTCCGCAGCTTCACGACACCGGGGAAGGCGCGCTCGAAGAGCGGGTGTACGGTCACATGGCGGACAGCGCCTACGACGCCTTCACGAAGAAAGTCGTTGGCGCCTTCGTCAAAGACTGAGCTTCAGTCGCTCGGCCCGAATCGGGAACGCGGCCGGAGGTCGCACTCGGTGGAGCGGCATTTTGCTCTTCGGAATCCGTGGCCCCAGCGAGCGCGCACGATTCGCCAGGCAACACGCTCGGGAAATGGTCACTTCGAGCCGTCTCCCTCCCGCCGCTTGCGAATCGCCCGGCCAAGGAAAAAGAGCGGGATGCCGAGCAACAAAACGACGTCGATGGGGACTGGGATCTTGTCCGCGATGGCGATCTCGATGGGTGGCGGAATCCGCTCGTCTTGGGAGTCGGCACGGCGAAAGAACACCTCGTCCGTTCCTGGCCTCGGGGAAGAACGATCCACGAACGCCGAGAGCACCTTGCCGGAGGTGCCGCCGGGCACGCCGGCCACGTCTACGTCGAGGCGCTTCGCGAAGGTCTCACTGCCTGCCCACGAAGCTTTCTCGCCCAGTACCCCTTTGACTCGCTCGGCACCGAAGAAATACACCGCGAGGGAACGCGAAGTCTTTGCCCCGGTCCGCATGCTGGCTGGCTCGCGGTAGGGGTAGAACGGGGCGTCGGTCTGGAATGCGATGTCCACCGTGCCGGAGCCGATGTGCTTTGCGGCGCTCGATCCTGCGTCTTTCGGTGCGATGCGAAAGGCCGTGAGAAGCCACTTCTTCTCCACGTACGGAGCGACCCACTCGAGAACCTCCGGACCTTTCGCATAGCCGTGTTGGGTGAGCCAGTCTGCGAGGGCCGTGGCGCTCGAGGCTTCGAGCACTACGGCGTCGTATCCAGCAACCGTGACCTCGTCGAGGACGTGGACCTGCGACGCCAAAGGAATGGCCTCGCTCTTTGAGCTTCGAAGCAAGAACATCGACAGCACGAGGGGCATCGGATCGATGCCCGAGACGTGGTGTGTGTAGACGAGCTTCGGACGGGTGAGCCCTTCGATACGCTCGAATATCGCGGGATCGGCTTCGGTCAGGGTCGGCTTCGTGGGGACGGGCACCAAGAAACCAAAGTCCGCCACGTCGGACTCGAACGACGCGCGACGAATGAAGTGCTCGGTCTTGGTCGCCGAATCGTACGTGATGACGGCCGACTCTTCGGCGATGCGAACCCAGTGGTGCTCCGGAGGCGCGGCCATGCACGCCCACGCCGTGCCTTGGCCGGCACTCACGCTCGCGAGGACGAAGGTCAGTGCCGATAGACCCAGCTCCACGACGGAACGGCGGTGCATGGCTAGTTGCCTTTCGGGGTCGCGGGGTTCGACGCCTTGGTCGGAGCGGCCGCTTTGGCCGGAGCGCCGCCGGTTAGGAATCGCTTGTAGGCGGCGTCACCTGGGGCCCTGCCCAAGAAAGTCCGAACAAGGTCTTCGGCGTCCGCGCTGCCACCCTTTTCGAGGACGTTCGTGCGGTAGTCGGCGGCGGTCTTCGGATCGAGAAGACCCGCGGTGGAGAATCGCGTGAAGAGATCTTGGGCAATCGAAAGTGCCCATTGGTATCCGTAGTACCCGGCGTCGTACCCAACGAGGTGTCCGAAAGTACCCTGGAAGTGCGTGCCCTCGACATACTTGAACGGCGTGTACTTCGCTTGGATCTCCGCCAATACCGGCGTCGTATCGAACGGCGTCTTCCTCGTGTGGTAGGTCTGATCGAGCCCTGCCAGGAAGAGCTGCCGCTGAGTGGCGAGCGCGCGCCCGAACCCTCGAGCCCGGGTCATCTTCTGGAAGAGCTCGTCCGGAAGGGGCTTGTCCGTTTTGTAGTGCCTTGCGAAAAGCGCGAGTGTGGACTTGTCCCATGCCCACTCTTCGAGCATTTGCGAAGGCGACTCGACGAAATCGCGAGCGACGCTCGTTCCTGAATACGTCACCGACTCCGTTCGACTGAGCAGGTGGTGCAAGACGTGGCCGAACTCGTGGAAGAAGGTGGTCGCGTCCTGGTGGCTCATGAGGGCTGGCCCGTCGCCGCCTGGCTTGGGAAAGTTGCACTCGATGGCTGCAATCGGCAAAAGGCGAGAACCGTCGCCCATTCGCTTGGTGTCACGAATCGAAAACACCGCCGCGTGCTTGTATTTCCCGGCGCGGGGGTAGAGGTCGAAATAGAATCGCCCTATGACCGCGCCGTTTTGGTCCACCACTTCCATGGGTTCGACGTCCGGGTGCCATTTCGCGACGTTTGCCGGGCGGAAGCTCACGCCGAAAAGCTTCGAGGTAATCGCGAGAATGCCGGCTTTGACTTTCCCAACCTCGAAGTACTCGCTGACTTCTTTGGAGTCGAGGCCATACTTGGACTGGCGGAGTCGGTCCTCGAGGTACGTACGATCCGCGGCCGGAATGGGGTCGTCCTTCTTACCTCCGAGCTTGGCATGCATGGCTCGAAACTCGGCGAACTCGTCCTCACCCTTTTTTGCAATATGAGCCCTCAGCCCTTCGAGAAAGTCCCCGACGGCTTTCGGCGATTTGGCCATGCGCGGCTCGAGCACGTAGTCGGCCCAGGTGGCATACCCGAGAAGCTTGGCCTTCTCCTCGCGCACCGCGAGTAGCTTTTCGAGAAGCACGACGTTCTTGTCCGCCGCTCGATTGTCGAACTTCTTGTAGAGCTCGAGAGCAAACGCACGGTTCTTGGCGTATTGCATCACGGGGAAATAATCGGGATAGTCGGTCGATACCTTGATTTTGCCGTCCGGTCCCGGCTTGTGCGCGTCGAGGTAAGGTTTTGGGAGGCCTTCGAGGTCCTTCTCGGTCGCGTCGAGTGTCGTCGTGGAGCTTGCCAAGTTGTTCTCGAACTCCTGTCCGAGCTTGGTGATTTCGGCATTGAGCTCCCGGAGTCTGGCTTGTCCCTTTGCGTCGAGCTCCTGGCCATTCCTGCGGTAGTCCCGAATCAGGTGCACGAGCAGTCGCTCGTACTCCTTGGACTTGGGGGCGACCTTGCCGGCCGCACGGAGCTTGTCGAATCGGGCCACCACCTCGAAGATCGGACGGTCGAGGTAAAACGAAGTCTCGAAGCTCCCGGCGAGGGGCTCGCATTCTTCGGCGGCCTTTCTCACGGCCGCGTCCGGGTGAGCCACGGCCATGAGGGCGCTGAAGTCGCCCGCGTTCTTGGTCGCGAGGCGCGCGTCGTCGATGGCCCCGAGCACGGCGTCGCTCGTGAGCGCTTCGTCCTTCGCGTTGGCCAGCAGGCGAACGCCAGCGAGTACCTCGTGCCCCTTGGCGAGGCTGTCCTTGCACAGCTTCCGAAGGTCGTCGGCGCTCGCGAAGTAGGCCGTCGGATCGACGTCGAGCGGCAACATGCGCGGTGGCGGCTGCGAAGCAACGGACGCGGGGCGGGAGGGCTTCGCGACGGCCACTGGCAGTGGCGCCACGGGAGGGGGCGGATCGGCGCATGCGGCCAACGCAACCGTGGTGAGCAGGGACAGGACGGTCGACGGAGCGAAACGGGAACGGCAGGGCCAGCGCATGGTGGGCAGCATGCCCGAACTGCCTTGCGACGGAGGGAAAAGTTGGACGTTTTCGTTCCTCGGGCCCGAGGAGCAAACAGGGCCAGTTGGGCATTGCTACGGCACGTTTGACAGCGCCTCTGCACCGATGCAAAGCGTCGGAACATGCAAACGAGCCGCAAGCGAATGGCGTGCCCATCCATGGCCGCCGACCGCAAGGAAGGAGGTATGAACACGGCGCTTCCAAGAAGAGCCTTCCTCGTAGCCTTGGCGCTCGCCGCCGGCTGCGCGTCCGAAGACGCGGGACCGACCGGGCCAGCGTCCTTTTCCCTCGCCGATGGCACGGTCGTCGATGTCATGGAAAGCGGCGCCGTGAGGCTCTCGGTCGGTGGGCGAGTGGTGTTCGAGATGGCGGACGGCGTGGTACCCGTCGCGAAAACGTACGAAGAGACCTACCAGGGACCCTTCGCGATTTGGACGTTCGAGCGGAAGGGAGAGATCGCGCACCCACTCGGGAAGGTCCGAGCCCGGGAAATGCTCGCGGATGGGGCGATCGAAGTCCGTTTCTCCGCAGCACCCAGCGGCGCCGAAGGGCGAATTCGGGTGTCCCCGCTCCGGCCGGGTGCGAGCCGAGTCCGTGTGGAGATCTCCGGCGTGGCCGAGACCAAAGCCATTGCGGTGCCTTTGGCCTGCCACGCCGAGTCGACCTTTTTCGGTTTTGGCGAGCAATACGGACCCACCGACGCCCGAGGTCAGGCATTTTCGCTCCTCGTCAGCGAACAGGGAATTGGCCGTGATCCGGCAAAACCCCCAGGGGGGCTGAATGGTGATGCACACACGACCTACTTTCCGATGCCATACTTCGTGGACGCCCGAGGCTTCGGGCTTCTCGCTACGACCCGAGCGCGGACGTTGGTCGATCTCTGCAAGACGGACCCGAGGATTGCCTGGCTCGAGGCGACGAGCCCCGAGCCGCTCGACCTCGTGGTCTTCCATGGCCCACGCCCCTTGGACGTGATTCGTGAGCTGGGGGACGAGGTCGGTCGGCCAAAGTCGCCGCCCACGTGGGCGTATGGGCTTTGGATTGGAGCCCAAGGTGGCCGTGACGCCGTGCTCGCCGAGACCTCGGCGCTCGAAGCCGCCGGCGTTCCGGCCAAGGTTCTCTGGGTGCAAGATTGGACCGGAATTCGGCGGAACCTCGACGGCGGGTTCGGCGTCCAATACCGCTGGGAGCCGGACGAAACGCTCTATCCGGACCTAAAAGGAATGATTTCGAGCTTGAAAGAGCGAGGCTATCGTTTCCTTTCGTACGCCAATCCTTTCGTCGTCAAGGGACAGGGTCACTACGAAGAAATGGCGTCCCGCGGGCTCCTCATTCAAAGCTCGAGTGGAGGAACCTACGACCACTTCGCGCCGAACGGCTCTGCCTCCCATCCTGACCTGACGAATCCGGCCGCGCGCGACTACGTCAAATCGGCATTCCGTCAGATGGTCGTCGGATATGGCATGGACGGGTGGATGGAGGATTTTGGCGAATGGCTGCCTCTCGATGCACGCTACGCGAATGGGGCGGACTCCGTCGCGATGCACAACGCGTATCCCATCGAGTGGCATAGGCTTTCGCGTGAAGTAATGGACGAGGTCCGCCCCGATGGGGATTGGGTCGTTTTTGCACGGTCGGGATACACGGGGGTCCAGGGGGTGGCTCAGGTGTATTGGGTCGGCGACCAGGAAGCGACGTTCAGTCCTCACGACGGGCTTCCGACCGTGGTGCCGGCGATGGTGAGCTTGGGCCTTTCTGGCATTCCCTACGTGACCCACGACATCGCCGGTTTCAGCGGCGGTCCGAGCGACAAGGAGCTCTTTCAACGGTGGGTAGAGCTTGGCGCGTTCACTCCCATCATGCGCACGCACCAAGGGAACAAGAAGACCGAGAACTGGTCGTGGAAAGGCGACGCCGAGACGACGGCCCATTTTGTCCGATTTGCCCGGATTCACGAGAAGCTCGGCCCGGAGATATCCGCTCTTTCGGCCGAGGCTGCGCGAACCTCGTCGCCTATCGTCCGTCACCTCATGGTGGTTTTTCCGGACGATGCCGACAGCCGAAAGACACACGACGAGATGATGCTTGGCGACACGCTTCTCGTGGCACCCGTCGTGGAACGTGGAGCCACGAAGCGCCGTCTCTATCTTCCCCCGGGCAAGTGGTTCCACGTCTGGACTGGAGCTTCGTACGAAGGCGCGCGCACCATAGAGGTCGAAGCGCCGATCGGCTCGCCCCCCGTTTTCTCGCGCGGCGTGGACCGGCCGGATCTTCGCGCGATTCGTTGAGGACCGCCCGGCCAAAGGGTGAGATTGTCGGAGCCCGCCCGAAGACCGAGTCACCGAGACTGTCGGGGCGCCGGGTCTTTCTCTAAATTTAGTCCCGTGCTGCGTCGTTCGATGCGTCGTTCGGGCCGTCGGCGACAGCATCGCTGGAGGCGTCCGGCACGTCGGAATCCGGCACGTCTGCGTCCTCTGGAGGAGGTGGATCAATGGGGGGCCGCACGCCGCAGAGAAAGAAGCCAACGCCTTTGGGTGCAATCCAAACGGGGCAGCCTTCCGCTCCAACGCCAAGCGTCCAGCCGGGCGCAGCGGGATCGGGAACCAATCCGTCGTTGCCCACGACACAGGAATCGCTCGCCGAAGCTTTTCTCCCGTAGCGGCGAAGGGTGCAGCCCGTCTTGATGTCGGGGCAACAGCCGAAGTCGCCCCCGCCGTCCGCGCCAGCATCGGTCGCGGAAGGTGCCACCGTCGAGCAAGCGCCTTGAAGCGAAAGTGCGAGTACCGCCGTGAGGAGGGGACCGCCCAAACGAACGAATTTCATTGTGAAACGATGGTGCCCCTCGTTGGACGTGTCGGCAAGGCCCGAGTGTGGCCGCGCGCTCGTGCACCAATCGAACCGCGACCATGCCGTGCTCGTGCGCGAGGCGAGATTCGGCGAGCGTGACGCGTCGAAGCCACGGCGTCAGACAAAAAGCAGCATCCCTCGAACGGACTTGCCGGTCGCTTCACGGATGGCACGCGCGTAGAGGGCGATCTGTACCTTGTAGCTCTCGAGGCGCGGGGCTTCGTCGACGTCGGTCTTGAAGTCGACCAGGGTTATCGTGCCGTCGGATTCTTCGAAGGCGAGGTCGATCACACCCTCGACCAGCCTTCGTCGCGACGTGGCGGCGCCAGCCTCGGTCGAGCCCTCGGCCAGTAGGGTGATACCTACCTCGCGCCTTACGTCGGTGGAGCTACGTGCACGACGGAGGACGTCGTGATCGAGCGCGGTTCCTGCAGCTCGCGCGGCGAAAGCGATTTCGTCTTCCGTGGCCCCGAGGGAGCGTCCGTGAGCTCGCGCGAGCGACGGCAAACAGTCGGCGTGCGCTCCGTCCAGAGGTGCATCTGCCAAAAGCGCATGGACGAGAACGCCGTACCGTTTTCCGTGAGGACGTCCTTCGCGCGGCGTGTCGGTCCGAGCGCATTCGACGTCCGTCGCGGTCGTCATGGCTGCTGCGGCGAGGCCGTCTTTGAGCTCGGTCGGGGTCGCGACGGCAACGCTCGCGACCGCTCCGTTCGTCCGTGTAGTTGCTCGCCCTGCTCTCCAGGTTTCGTAGCGGGCGACGCTCGCATCGCCGGTCCCATGGTCGTCGGAGGCCAGGATTTTCTGCTGCCTTAGGCCCGCTTCGTCGTCTTTTCCGAGTCCGAGAACGTTCGGATCGAAGAAGAGGACGCGGTGCGTTCCGACACGCGGAACGTGCCAGCCCGGTCGAACGCAGGAGGTGAAGCGAGCTTTCTCGGGACGTTCGACGATGCACTCCGGGCCGAAGGGGACCGGCGTCGGCGTGGGCTCGGGGGCGTGCGGGCGCAGGGGATAGATGGCCGGCCAGAGCGGACCGAGCCAACTGTCATCGAGTGGCTCGTCACCGACCACGGGCACGACCAGCATGTCGCGAGCTCGCGTGGTCGCTACGTAGAGGAGCCTCACGGCTTCCTCACGATCTTGGCGGAGTACGCGCTCCCTTTCGCGCGAGAGCTCGAGCGGCGCCGCGCCACAGAGAGGGGCTGCGAAGAGCCGCTTCTGGCCGTCGACGAACCGCGAAGGCTCCGTGTGCGTAGGACGAGCGGTTGGATCGACGAGAATCACGATCGGGAACTCGAGTCCTTTGGCACGGTGAACGGTCATCATGCGAACGCCCGCGGAGTCCTCCTCCACGACGTACGCTTCGGACACGTGACCGCGCTCGGCGTCCTCGGTGAGCTTGTCGACGAAGGCTCGGAACGAGTGGATTCCGGCGGAGTGCGTCGAGCGACGAGCCAGATCGAGTACGCGCAGGACGTTCGCGAGGGCTTGCTCGCCGGTTGGCCAGATGGCGAAACCTGCGTGCGCGCGCGTCTTCTCGAGGAGCTCGGCGAGCGTGTCGGCGAAGGGTCTCCGGTTTCGCGAGCGGTGGAGATCGCGCAGAATTCCGAGCGCCACGGCCACGGGGGCCGCGTGTTCGTCCAAAGGCGTCGCGTCCGGCGCCAGCGTGCGGCGCGCGTCGAGTGTCTTCACGGCCGAGCGGTAGGCAAAAATCGCCGAGTCCGGGAGCGCGAAGAGCGGGCCCTTCAGTGTGGCGTACACCGAGAGATCGTCGAACGGAAATTCGATGGCATTCGCGGCGTTGCGAAGCGCCAGGACCTCCTCGCGGTCGTGGAATCCTCGGCCTCCGACCAAAACGTGGGCAATGCGTCGAGCCTCGAGCGCGCGCACGTACGGGCGTGTGACGTCTCCTCCGTAGGCCGAGAAACGTTTGAACAAAAGGCACACGTGGGCGGCGGTCACGGGAACACGCTCCGGCGCTCCTTCGCGTCGCGCGGCGGCGCTCGACGGGACCGTATAGCCGCTGTCCCGCACGAGCCACTCGACGAAGGCTCCTACGGCATCGGGCAGGGACTCTTCGACCGCGTAGCCCGTGACCTTTCCGGTCTTCGCGGAGTACGGGCGCGGCACGGGAAGCGCGACGACGTGCGGCTCGCGGCCACCGGGGTCCGGACGGAATGGGGAGAGCGGTACGTATGCGGCTTGGGAGCCTTCGTCGTTCGCGATCATCGCTTCGGAGAACGCGGCGTTCACGAGACTCTGCACTCCGGGATTCGAGCGGAAGCTCGTGGTGAGGTGTACGAGCCGTGCTCCTCCTTCGAGCAAAGCGCGTTTCTCGGCCTCGTAGAACGCCACGTCCGCGCGGCGGAACCGGTAGATGCTCTGCTTCGGATCGCCGACGAAAAAGAGCTTGCCCGGGACGATGGGTCCTTCTTCCCCCGGGTCGTCCGGCGCGCGTCCGAGCGACCGCAGGATGTGCGCCTGGAGCGGGTCCGTGTCCTGGAACTCGTCGATCAAGAGATGCGTGTATCGTGCACGAAGCTCGCGACGGACCTCTGCGCTCCCGTCCAAGAGCTCGCGCGTTTTTAGCAAAAGGTCGAGAAAATCGAGCTTTCCGGCTTCCGCCTTTTTCTGCTCGTAGGCCGTGACCAAAGGGCGCAGCTCTTCGCGCAAGCAGGCCGCAAGGTCCGCGTCGGCTTCCGTGAGATAGCGATCGAGCGACGCTTTCACCTCTGCGCGTCGGGCGATGACGGCGTCGCGCGTGAGCCCAGTGGACTTCTCGAAGAGTCGGCCCCAGCCCTTCCATCCCCAGCTTCGTTCGCGCGAGAGCGCGCGGAGGGCCGCCTCGAGCCCGTCGTAGTCGCGCTCGCCGGCACGTGTTTCTTCTTTGCGTTCGAGCTCCAGGACGAAGCGCCTTACGGCGTCGATCGACAGGTAGAGCCACGCAGCGTCGTTCGGATCGGTTCGCTTGTCGTCGGCGCGCGGAGCGAGGGCGCCGAGGTCACGCAGCTCGCCCACGAGGCGGTCCATCGACTTCTCGCGATCGAGCACCGGGTGGGTCCAGGCCGCGTCGAAGTCGCGCTGGTCGATGAGCTGATAGCCCGCCTCGAACAGCGCTTCGCGTGGTCCGTCGTCGCGGAGCCTGCGTCGCAGGACCCGGTGCACTCCCGGAAAGCTCTCGCGCGGTTCGCCGAGAACCTTCTGGAACCACGGTTCGAAAGCTTCGCGGTAGAGCCGACGAGCCTCGCCGTCGTCCGCGACCACGAAGAGCGGATCGATCTCGGCTTGGACCGGTCGTTCTCGAAGGAGATCGGCGCAGAATCCATGGATGGTCCCGATGTGCGCGACCTCGAGCTCGCGCACGGCCTCTTCCAGTCGGACCCGGATGCGCTCGTTTTCGACCGGATCGGTGCCCTCCGCCTGGCGGCGAGACGCGCGCGCCCGTTCGATCGCAGTGCGCAAGCGGAGCTTCATTTCGCCTGCCGCCTTCTCGGTGAAGGTCACGGCGACGAGGGTCGAGAGCTTCGCGCGCCCCGACTCGACGAGTCCGAGGATCCGGCGCACGAGCTCGGTGGTCTTCCCAGCACCCGCGGCCGCTTCGACGATCAACGTGACGTCGAGGTCTTCGCGGACGGCCGTCCGGGCGTCTTGATCGGCGAGTCTCATGGTAGCTCCCTCAGGGCCTTCAGCAGCGGAAGGGCGCGCGGATCACGCTTCTGTTTGATGCGCACGGGCTCGTACGGCCCGCAGACGTCCCGGTAGTCGCAGTAGCGGCATGCCTTGTCGTCGATCGGCGCGGCCGGCAGCATTCCCTTCGCGAGGGCGTCGCCCACCGCTGCGACCACGGTCGTCACGGCTTCGCGAGCCACGCCGTCGAGGGGCACGTCGACCGGAGTGTAGTCGCCCGTCGACGTGCAGTAGTAGAGGCGCCCGCCCGTCACGAGGTGCCCGGCGAGGACCTTCTCGACGGCAAGCGCGTAGAGCACGGGCTGGAGGATCTTCCCTCCCGATACGATCGAGCCTTGCTCGGCGTACACCTTGCCAGTCTTGTGGTCGGTCGCGCGCAGGGCGCCGTCCGAGATTCGCGTTTCGACGAGGTCGATCGAGCCGCGCAGACGCAATCCGGACTCGAGCACGACGGGGTCCTTCTGGCTGGCGGCGTCCCGACCTTCGTCGTGCTCGGTGAGGCCGAACGAGAGCTCGAAGTGGGTCGGAGTCCACTCGTGGTCATCGACCATGCGCCGCAACCACTCGCGTAGATCGGCCCGTACGTGGGCGAGTCCGTCTTCCCAAACTCTTGGAATCGCTGGGAAAAGTGTATCTTCGTGGCGGCCAGCCACGGTCCCGAGGGTCTCTTCCAGGAGGTCTTGGGCGCGAGTGAGGTTGGCTTCGCGCACGGGCAGCATGCCCTCTTTGCGGAGGCGCGTGAGAAGCTCGAACTGGGTCTCGTGGACCAGCGTCCCACGCTGGAGCGGATCGAGCTCCTCGAGGGGAGAGGGCTCTTCCCGCTTTGCGAGCTTGAGAAGCGCCGAGAGGTAGAACCGATACGGGCACGCTGAAAAGTGCTGGAGCGCCGTCGGCGAGAAGCTCCTTTGGGAGAGTCCTTGGGTGTCGAGGGCCGCTCGGGCGCTCGACCCCGGCGGCACGTCGACGAGCCCGTCTTGAGCGACGTATTTTCCCTTTCGCCATCGGTACGCGCGTGCGTAGAGCGAGCGACGAAGATGTGGGTTTTCTCCGAGCAAGAAGCGAGCGGCCCCGACGTTCTTTGCTTCGTCCTCGCCGAGGAGGGCTGCAAGTACGGCGAGGTCGTGCTCGGCGTCGTCGATTGCGTCCTCGCGCGAATCGGGAGCCGGCCAGCCAAGACGGGCGCGGGACGAGGTGTCGGCGAGGCGCTTCAGGGACTCGTACGTCGGAAGCCTTCCTTCGACCACTCGGAGTACCTCGAGCCCGTAAAACGATGGCGTGCGCGGCCGCCCGGCGTCCGCGTCGACACGAGGGTACGAAAAAACGACGAGGTTCTCGGCGGCCCCGGTGGCAAGGCGGAGCATGAGCCGTTCGTCGTTCGAACGCTCGGCGTTCGTCGCGAGCAACGGCGAAGTGGGCCGCCTTTGGTGGTCCAAGAAGAGGGGGTCTTCCAGCACCTTCTTCGGGAACGCCTTTTCCACGAGGCCGGGCACGAAGACCGTGTCGAACGAGAGTCCGCGTGCGTCGTCGATGGCACCGACGAACACCTTTCCGAGGCGCCTCCCGCGTGTCGCGTCCCGAACGTCTGCAAGCCGAGGCTCGAGCACGGCGCGCACCTCCGACAGCGAAACCGACGTCTCCGCGTCGAGAGGCCAAAGCTCGGAAAGCACGGCGAGTACCCGCTCCGGACGGCGTAGCGCCCGAGTAGCAAGCGAGGAGAGTCGATCGAGCCACGTACGCCAGGTGGCGCCCGCCCGCAAGGCATCGAGGTCGACGAGG
The DNA here is from genome assembly GCA_043764595.1 of Myxococcales bacterium. Taxonomy (GTDB): domain Bacteria; phylum Myxococcota_A; class Polyangia; order Polyangiales; family Polyangiaceae; genus JAAFHV01. The sequence goes on from JAYUKI010000901.1 coordinate 19,427, forward strand.
AGAGGAAGGGCGAACGCTCGAAGCTCGGCAATCGCCTGGATGTCGCGCTCCACGTGCTCCGCCCTCGGATCCTCTTCGTCGGTGTAGAGTGCATGCTTTTGGCGAAGCTCGGCGCGCAGGCCGTCGAGGCGTCTCGACCAGCGATCCAGCCCCCCGATGACCGAGGCTTCCACGAGCAAACGTTCCCATCGGAACGGCGCTCGCAGAGTACCGAGCTCGGCGTCTTCGGGCTCCACAGGGGCCTCGGTCTCGCCATCGTCGAGGCGCTCGAGAGCCGCGGTTGCTGCATCGTCGTCGGTTGGGGTGAACGTTCCGGGGCGCGGAGGGGGAGGTGCGTTTGCGGTTCGTTTCGGAAGCTCGCCAAGGGACAGGTACTCTGCGAAGCGCTTGGCGGAGAGCCCTTCGGCGGCGCAGTCGAGCAGGGCAAGGAGCGCCCGGCCGGAGGGATCGGGCATCTTCAGCCCGCGAGCAAAGTGTGCCGGCAGTCCAGCCCTTCGCAGCGCCTCGACCAGGTGAGGCACGTAGATTTCGGGAGACCGCAGGAGAATTGCCATGCGATCGAAAGCCACGCCCTCGCGCGCTCGGGCCATGAGCGTGCGGGCGATCTCGACGCACTCGCGGCTCTCGCCCGGCGCGGAGCGCATGCGCACGACGCTCGTGAGCTCGGGCGCCGTCGCGCTCTCGTCTTCGGCGATGGCATCGGACAAAAGTCGCCACTTCAAGGCGTCGAGCGGGCGCCCAGCCGCCGCTGGTGGTGCCTCATGCCCGAGTGAACCGAGGGCGCGTCTTGCGGCGTCGAGCGTCGGCACGTCTCCCGAAGGGATGGTCATGGCGACCGTTCGGGCCCGTGCGAGAGCGGCGAGAAAATCTTCTTCGGCTCGGGTCGTGACGCGCACGTCCACCAGCACGACGAGGTCCTCCCGTGTGGCCGTTGGAAGCGCTTCCACCGCAGCATCGAGCACCGCGCGAGGATCGGCGAGGCCGAGATCGGCGAGGGCCTTTGCGTACCCCGCCGCGAGCCTGCCCAAGCTCTCTCCCGCGGTTTGCGAGGCCAGTTGCGGATCGTCCGGCGCGATTTTCGCGAGCCTCAGCTCCGCCAACGTTCGTGCGAGCGCTCTTGAGAAGCCCGGCGTTTTCGCGACTTTGTGAAACGGTCCGAGGGCGTCTTGTGCATCCCGAGCGAGACGCGCCGCGACGGCTTCGAGGGTGAGCGACGAGGCAACGACGAGACCACGCTTCGCGAGAACGGGACGCGCAAGCGAACCCACATAAAGCGAAAGGGTGGTGCGCACCATTCCGTAGGTGGCCGGGCGGTCGATGGCCGAAGCCCGCGCGACGTGGCTCGAGGCCTCGAGGCTCGGACCCACCACGAGGACGTTGGCGCTTGCGGGTAGCTCCGAGAGCGCACGGCTCGCGAAGGCGATTCGGTCCGCGGCTGAGGGCGAAACGAAGACGCGGGATGGCTCTGCCTGGTCGGTCACTCGGCGCAGGGTAGGCGAACGCGCTGGCTTCGGGGCGAGAACCCGCGTGCGTGCCTTCGCCCTCCGGCGGATTCACGTTCGCTTCATCCGGCGTTCTGCGTGTACGCTGACCGCACCATGGCATCCCCCGTCCCCAAATGGGCCGTACGAGCAGCCGTCGCGCAGGTCCTTTCGCGCGTTCCTGGCGGTCCTGAAGTTCGCTACATGGTGCAGCGCTACGTGACGCGCTCTCTGCCATTTCCCGATTCCGAGCTCCTTGGCCGGTTCGAGATTGGCGTCGAGCACCTCGCCGCGCTCCGCCGGCATGCGCCCAGTCTGGACCTCGCCAAGTCCCACTTCTTCGAGTTTGGCGCGGGCTGGGACCTTGGAATGGGCCTATTTCTCCGGGCCGCGGGGGTCGGACGCCAAACGCTGGTCGACTTGAACCGGTTCGTTCGGCCAAACCTCGTCCACCACGCGCTGACGCGTCTGCGGGCTTTCGTGGCGAGCCCGCCCGCAGGATTCGACACGACGGGCCTGGACCTCGCGCGGCTTCCGACGACCTTCACGGCGAGCGAATTCGAGGTCGACGGTGCACTTCGGGAGCTTGGAATCGACTACCGAGCTCCAGCCGACGCGCGAAGAACGGGATTGCCGACCGGAGATGTAGACTGTGTCACGTCGAGCCTTACGCTGGAGCACGTGCCACTCCCCGAGATACGGTCGATCTTCGCGGAGCTCTCTCGAATCCTGCGTCCAGGAGGGTTTTTCGTGTCGAAAGTCGACATGAGTGACCACTACAGCCACTCGGACAAGTCGATCGACTCTTGGCACTTCTTGCGCTTCGACGAGCGCAGGTGGAAGCTTCTCAACGCAGACATGCTCTACCAAAACAGACTGCGAGCCTCGGCGTATCTCGACGCGGCCACCGAGGCGGGATTCGAGCTCTTGGAGGTCGACCGCAGGTATCCTCGCGGCTGCGATCCCGAGACGGCTCCTTTGCCACCCGTCCACCCGACCTACACGGGCTACAAAGACCGGAGCGATTTGCTCGCCCACAAGCTCTATTTCGTCGCGCGCAAGCCGGGTTGACCGCCTTTCGCACGACTTTCTCCACTCACCCAAACCCAAGAAGAGGATCCGATGGCCAAAGGACAAGAGCGACCCAAGTCGAACAACAAAGACAAGCTCTCCATCAAGGAGAAGCAGGAGAAAAAGAAGGAGAAGAAGGCCGCAAAGGGGAAGTGACGGATCGCGCAGCGCGAGCTCCAAAACTCCCAATGCAGGGGCGGAAACCTCGGCCCAGCGCCTTGGACTCCGCCCCTTCTTTTCTTCGTCCAGTGCTGCTCTCTTCGCCGCTGCCTTCTGCGTAGGGCGCCTGTCCACCCACTGGCTCATTCGACTTCGGCGAGGGGCTTAGCTCGCCCTCGGGACGGGCCACGGCGTCGCTCGGCTTAGGCCCCGCTCGGAAATAACGTGCCCATCTCGCCGGTCCCGCGCGTCGGATGCGGCGTCGCGGCTCCTCAAAATACAGCAGTATTCGTCATCGCCGCGCCTTGCCTGCGCGACGCCCAGTCCTCGCCGATAGGGGCAAGTCATTTCTGAGCCTCAGTCGAGGTCGCCCTTGCCCGTCGCAACGTCGATTCGTTGGAGCACGTCCGGCGTGAGCTTCTCGGCTACCACGAGCGCTCCGAGGTTTTCCACGAGCTGTTCCACGCGGCTCGCACCGAGAATGACCGTGCTCACGTGCGGGTTTTTCGTGCACCAAGCAATCGCAAGCTGAGCGAGCGAGCAGCCGAGCTCTTTGGCGATGGGCGCGAGCGCATCCACTGCGGCGAGGCGTCGCTTGTCGGTCAGCTGGGACTCGAGCCAACCATAGCCCTTGAGCGCGCCGCGGCTGTCGGTCGGGATGCCTTTTTGGTACTTGCCGGTCAATAGGCCAGAGGCGAGTGGGCTCCAGGTCGTAGTGCCCATACCGATGCCCTCGTAGAGTGGCGCATATTCCTTCTCCACGCGTCGCCTCGAAAAGAGGTGGTATTCGGGTTGTTCGACGATTGGGCGGTGCAGATTGCGCCGATCGGCGATGTCGTACGCCGAACGAATGTCTTCGGCGCTCCACTCCGAAGTGCCCCAGTAGAGGGCCTTTCCGGATGCGACCATGTCGTGCATTGCCTGGACGGTCTCCTCGATAGGAGTGTCTTTGTCCGGCCTGTGGCAATAGACAAGGTCGACGTATTCGAGATCGAATCGCGCAAGCGAGCCGTCGATGGCCTGACGAAGGTACTTCCGGTTGAGCGTGTTCTTCTCGTTCGGTCCGTCGTTGAGGCCCCAATAGAACTTCGTGGACACGAGATAGCTCGCACGCCGTAGGCCGAGCTTCTTCAGCGCCGCCCCCATGACCTCTTCGGACTTCCCGTTCGAGTAGATCTCGGCGTTGTCGAAGAAGTTGATGCCGGCGTCGTAGGCGGTCTTCATGCACGCGACCGCCGCGTCGACGTCGACCTGCCTGCCGTAGGTCACCCACGAGCCGAACGAGAGCTCGCTGACCTTCACTCCTGCTTTCCCGAGTCGCCTGTAGGCCATGGTCGTCATATCGCCCACGATACGTCAGTTCCACGCGCCGGGGCAGCGCGCGCTCCGATGGTCGCGACAACCATGCGAGGGCAGTGCTATCTCGCCCCGATGTCCGGCGAGATTCATGACGAAGACGTGCGGGAAGAGCCGGTCCGCTTTCCGCCTGAGCTACCGATTTCGGCGCGTGTCGCCGACATCGCGCGTGCGATCGACGCCCACCCCGTCGTCATCGTCGCGGGTGCGACAGGGTCCGGGAAGACCACTCAGCTTCCGAAGATCGCGCTCGCCATGGGGCGCGGGCTCGAAAAGATCATCGGCGTGACGCAGCCGCGTCGTATCGCTGCGACCAGCGTGGCCGCGCGTGTCGCGAGCGAGCTCGGTACGCCACTCGGAACGGACGTTGGCTATCACGTCCGCTTCGACGACCGCACGTCGCCGGCGACCTACGTGAAGTTCATGACGGATGGCATCCTCTTGGCGGAAATCCAAGGTGATCCGCTTCTGCGAAAGTACGACACCATCGTCGTCGACGAGGCCCACGAGCGAAGCCTCACGATCGACTTCCTACTCGGCTATTTGTCCCGAATTCTCCCTCAAAGGCCTGATCTGAAGGTGATCGTAAGCTCGGCGACCCTCGAGACCGATCGGTTCTCGACGTTTTTCGGGGGAGCGCCCGTCATCGAAGTAGAAGGTCGAACGTATCCGGTGGAAGTGCTCTACGAGCCTCCGCCCGAAGACGACGAGCTGGCCGTGGCGGTTGCGAATTCCGTCGCAAACATCGCCTCCTTGGATCCCGACGGCGACATTCTCGTGTTCCTCCCTGGCGAGCGCGAAATACGGGAGGCCGAGGGCGAGCTCGTCGCTCGCAACCTGCGCCACACGGTGATTCAGCCGCTCTACGCGCGCCTATCGGCCGCGGATCAAGCACGGGTGTTCGCCTCGCTTCCGCAGCGCCGCGTGGTGCTCGCGACGAACGTAGCCGAGACGTCCATCACGCTTCCCGGAATCGTCTACGTCGTCGACACCGGCGTTGCGCGGCTGTCCCGCTACGAGCCGCGCTCGGGCACGACACGCCTGCAGGTCGAAGGCATTTCGCAGGCGAGCGCGGAGCAGCGCAAAGGCCGCTGCGGACGCGTCCGCGAAGGAATCTGCGTGCGCCTCTACGACGAGGCAAGCTTCGCTGCCCGGCCCGGCTTCACGGATCCGGAGATCAAGCGGACGGGGCTCGCGGGCGTCATTCTGCGAATGAAGGCGCTCGGTCTCGGGGATGTCGAAGCCTTTCCATTTCTCGATCCCCCCGACGGCCGCGCCATCGCGGAGGGGTACCGGGTGCTCGAGGAGCTCGGTGCGATCGGGCCGGATCGAGAGCTCTTGCCGCTCGGGAAGCAACTCGCGAGGTTCCCGGTCGATCCACGCATCGGCCGCATGATCCTCGCTGGGAACGACCTAGGCTGCCAACGCGAGGTTCTCGTCGTCGCCGCCGCGTTGAACGCCCAAGATCCCCGCGAGCGCCCTCGCGAAGCTCAACAAAAAGCCGACGAGCTCCACCGACGCTTTCGCGACGAGCGCTCCGACTTCGTGAGCCTCTACCGCCTCTGGGAGTTCTTGCGCGAGGCCGAGAAGAAGGGAAGCTCGCATCTTCGTCGGGTTTGCAAAGAGAGCTTTCTTTCGTACGTCCGCGTCCGCGAGTGGAAGGAGATTCACCGTCAGCTCGAGGAGATCGTGCGCGATCTCCGTCTCCCGAAGGAGGCGGCGCCCGCGGAGCACGAGAGTGCACCGGGCAAGACGGAGGGAGGGAAAGCCAAGGCCGCCGACGAGGCCCTCCACTTGGCGCTCCTTACGGGCCTATTGTCCAAGGTCGGCCAGTACAATCCCGAAAATCGGGTGTATGTCGGTGCAAAACAGACGCGCTTTTTCGTTCACCCGTCGTCTTCCTTGTCCAAAAAGCCGCCCGCGTGGCTCATGGCATTCGAGCTCGTGGAGACTTCCCAGCTCTTCGCCCGAATGGCCGCCAAGATCGAGCCGGAATGGCTTCTTTCGACCGGCGCCCATCTCTTGCGAAAAAGCTACTCCGACCCGCACTGGTCCGAGCGCTCCGCCCGCGCCGTCGTAAAGGAACAATCTACACTCTTCGGTTTGCTCGTTTCGAAGGACCGAAATGTGGACTACTCCACCGTAGCCCCTCCACGGGCCCGCCTCATGTTCCTGGACCACGCTCTCGTTCGCGGCGAATACAAGACCCGGGGAGCATTCCAGTCGAAGAATCGAGTGCTGCTCGAAGACGTCGCACGCCTTCGGGACAAGGCGAGGCGAAGCGACATGCTCGCCGACGACCAAGCCCTCTTGGCGTTCTTCGACCGGCGTGTTCCCGACGACGTCTTCGACGGAAAAGGCTTCGAGGCTTGGCGCGAGCGCGCGGAAGTACTGAATCCCGACGTGCTTGCACTGACGACGGAGGACGTTCTCGCGGGCGACGACGCGATCGACCCTAAAGACTACCCGGACGTCGTCGTCCTTCACGGTACCGAGCTTCCGCTATCGTATTTGTTCGATCCAGCTTCCGAGGCAGACGGCGTCACCGTGACGATACCGCTCTTGCTCGTGCCGCAGCTCACCGCGAGCGACCTCGATTGGACGGTGCCAGGCTGGCACGAAGAGAAAATCGGGTTTTTGCTTCACGGCCTCCCGAAGGCCATTCGGCGCGAGCTTGGTGCAATAGGCCCCCTTGCGAAGGAAATCGCGCGTCGGGTGGCTCCTTTGCGCGGAGACCTCTATTCTGGGGTCTCCGAGGTCATCTCCGAGTCGATGGGAATCGACGTTTCGGTCGACGCCTTTCGCGATGAATCCGTGCCACCCTACCTTCGGATTCACGGCCGCGTCGTCGACGAACGCGGCAAGACGCTCGCGGAGGGCCGGGACGTCGGCCGGCTCCTGGAGCGTTTTGGGGCTTCGGCAAGGGAAGCCTGGAAAGCGGTTGCCGCCGCTCCAAAGTGGGAACGAACGGGGGTTGTTTCTTGGGATTTCGGCGACCTATCGGACTACGTCCTGCGGAGGGTCGGGGGGACCGAGGTTCGGAGCTATCCGGCGCTCGTCGATCGTGGAACGTCGGTAGATCTTACGCTTCTCGAGTCGTCTTCGGCCGCCTTCGTCGCGAGCCGAGGCGGCGTGCGTCGGCTATTTGCCATCGCTGCGAAAGCGACCCTTTCCGGACTCGCCGCTCGCCTTCCGAAACCGTTCGTTCGGCCTAACGGAGGCATGAGCACCCGCGGCGCCGAGGAGGCTTTTCGCGCCCGCCTCGTGCTTCGCATTTTGGACGAAGCGTTCGGCGCCGAAGTTCCTCGCACGAAGTCTGCATTCGAGGCCATGCTCGCGCAGGGATTGCCGCGCCTTTCGACGTCCGCGCGCACGTTTTCGGATGCTGTCACCGCGGCCTCGGTCGAGCTCGATCGCACGCTCGCAGCCCTGCGGAGCGCCGCGAAGCATCCAAGTGCGACGCTGGCGATTGCCGACATCCGGGGCCAGCTCGACTGCCTATTTCCGGACGATCTCGTCGCCGATGTGCCTCTCGCCGTGCTCCAGCAATTCCCGCGCTACATGCGTGCGGTGCAGGCTCGCCTCGGTCGCGCGATCGCGGACCCCCGAAAGGACCTCGGGAAGCTCGAACCTTTTGCCCCTATCTGGAGGGCCTTTCTGGCAAAACGAGACAGCGTCCGTGATCGGGAGTCCCTTGCGTCCGTTCGGTGGGACCTGGAGGAGCTACGCGTCTCGCTTTTCGCTCCGGAGCTCCGTACGCCCCGACCCGTTTCCGTCGCGAAAGTCACTGCAGCACTTGCCGCGCTCGATTGACGGAGCTCCGGTTGAAGGGGGCGTGGCGTCAGACGAGGTCACGGTCCCCCGTAGCACTTGGACGGTCCGTTTTCCGTCCGGCAGACGGTGGATCGAGGAAGGCTCGAAGAATGGCGCGACAGATTGCGCCGCCAGAGAGCCTGTCACAGCGTTCGAAGTTCGGCGACGGATCGATTCCCAAGAACAAAAGCTCGCCCGTTCGTGGGCAGCTTCGGAATGTTGCGCACCCGTAGTCGATTCCGAGCGCGCGTCCTACGGAATGGATCGGATCCAAAAGAGGAAGCGGAACTGGCACGGGGGCGATAAGGCACCCTCGTTCGACGCGGCCCTCGGGCGCGGGTGCTTCGATGGAGAAGGCGAGGGTGTCGTCTCCGGCGAGGTAGACACGAAGCTCCGACAGGTTGCGCGGCTCGCCGCGGTTCGAGCTCACGGGCGCCGCTTCGTGTGCGGACGGACACTCGTTCGAAAGGTCCGTTTTCTGAATCCGGAGCCCACACGCACGTGCGACGGAAAGCGTGGCCGGGCGACTAGCCGCAATTCTCGACTGAAATCGATTCGGCAATGCCACGCTTGGGTGGGCGAGTGCCCAATCGGTGAGCATCTCGGCGAGGCTTTGTCCTTCACTTGGGCGATTCCGCACGGTCGGAGCATCGGTGCGCACGAATGCCGCATTCGCTTCCAGTGGACGGCCCTCGAGAAGCGCCACTCCGTCTTGCACGGACCAGCGAAACGGTCGTGCACCGCTTGTGTTCGCTCGCGCGTCCACAATTCCATATCCCGAGCGTTCGGCTTCGTGGACGAGGAGGGCGAGGCATGGATCGTCGACGGGACCCGCAACGAGAATTCGCTGAGTCACGACGACTCCACCAAGGTGCCGCGGCGCTCGGCGGGAGGAGACTCGGTGGGCTGGTTTGGCGCCATGGGCGCTGTCGTGCACGGAGTGTGCCGTGAAAGTTGGAGCCAATTTCGTGTCCGCCGGGACATTCGAGCCATTCTTGGCGCGCCAAAGATGGCGTTGTGCGCCAAGGTTGGCGCGCTAAAATTTGCCTCTAGGCACGGTGTTGGCAGGAACGCGTTCCTCGCTCCCGAGGTCGTTCGGCCTTGTCAAGCCAGCCAAGTGGGTCGCCAGCGTATGCTTTCCGTGTTCATGCCTTCTCTATCGGCCTTGGTGAGCCAGTCGGCTTCGGCTTCTTTGCATGGTCGAATGAACACTGGCGTCCCGCACGAACACTTGAGCCGCACGTTTCCGGGCGGCTCTTCGTTGGCAAAGGTCGGTGTCTACTTGATCTCGTCTTCCAGCTTGCGAAGCTCTTCGTCGAGATTGCCCTCGGAAATCTGGGCGATGCCTTCTTCTTCGAAGTCTTCTTCGGTCGCCAGGTCTTCGTCCGCCGTGGCCGAAGGGGCTGCCGAAGGCGTCGCCGCTACGCTCGCGGTCGACGCGCTGGGGGTCGCGCTCGGCGTCGGCTGAACCTCCGTCTTCTTGTCGTCCTTGCATCCCGTACCCAGCGCAAGCACCCCGGCGAGAGCCGCGGTGGCGACCCATCCGAACGTCGTGGTCTTCATTTTGCACCTCCCGAGCCGGCCGGTGCCGGTTGCGCCTTGAGCTCGTCCATCTTCTTTTGGTGGCGCGCCTTTTCCTTCTCTTGGGCAGCCGTTGCGCGCTTCACGATCGCGTCTTTCTTCTTTTCCGTGGCGATCTTCTCGATGCGGCGCAGTCGGGACATGCGCCGAGCATGGATGCGCATTTCCTCCTTCACGCCGGGCTTCTTGTAAATCTCGCCCCACTTCGCGCGCATCTCGGCCAGGTGCTGGTCCCGGCGTTTCTTGCGTTCTTCCTTGAGCTCCTTCTCGGCCTCCTTGAGCTCCTTCTTCTCCTCCGCGACGGCACCGGCATCCCCGGATTTCTTCGCGTCCTTGAGGTCCTTCTTCTCCTCTTTGACCTTTTCTTTTGCGTCTTTGACGGGCTTGTCGGCGAACGCAGGCGTCGTCGAACAGAGCGCACCAAAAAGCAGGGCCATCCAAACGAACGTCCTCTTCTTCATGACTCGCATGTTCCCACACGGGCCGAAGGAGCTGAAGAAAACGACAAGTCCCACCCTCGCCTGTGGCGGGCCGATGGCCAGATGCTCGGGCGCGACGCCCGATCGGGCTCGAGACGCACGAGCGCCCTCGAAGGATGGTGGACGTTTCCGCCGTGTTCCCGCGAGGGCGCCGTTTCTTGATTCGCGTCGAGGTGCCGCTACCTCACGTCCAGACGACTTTCTTTTTTGCCCCGTACCAACCCTCGAGCTTTTCCTCGACGTGGGCTTCGATGCGGGCACGCTTCAGCTTCATCGTGGGAGTGAGCATGCCATTCTCGATGCTCCAGGGCTCTCGGACGACGACGAACATCTCGAGCTGCTCGTAGGTCGACAGTCCCGCGTTCACCTCTCCGAGCCACTCTTCCAGGTCCGCTTCGAGCTGTGCACGAAGCGCCGGGTCGCTGGCTTTCGGCCGAATGTCCTCGGCAAGCACGAGCAGGGCATACGCCGCCGGTTGACCGACTCCCGAGACGCACGAGAGCTCGACGAGTGGGTGCTCGTTGATCCGATTCTCGATGGGTGCAGGGGCCACGTATTTGCCCTTCGCCGTCTTGAAGAGCTCCTTCACTCGTCCGGTGAGCTTCAACAGGCCGTCGGGGCGCCGTTCGCCCTTGTCCCCCGTACGGAAGAAGCCGTCCTCGGTAAAGCACTCGGCGTCGAGGTCCTTGCGCTTGAAATAGCCCACCATCTGACCGGGCGACTTGATGAGGATTTCGCCGTCGTCGCTAATGCGCACTTCGACTTCGGGGTATGGCGAGCCGACGTACCCAGGCTCGTTTTTCTCGACCGAAGAGAGGTGGGAATACGCGAAGTCCTCGCTCATGGCATATCCCTCGAGGAGGTTCAGTCCGAGCTTTCGGTACCAGGAGATGAGCTCGGCGGGGATGGGAGCCGAGCCGCTTCCGGCGAGCCGGACGTTGTCGAGACCGAGCCCCGTCAGGATCTTCTTTTTGACGATGTTTCCGACAATCGGAATCTTCAAGAGGAAGTCGAGGCGCTTTGGTGGCATCTTCTTGAAGACACCTTGCTGGAACTTGAGCCAGAGGCGCGGGACCGAGATGAAGAGCGTCGGTTTCGCGCGGTTGAGATCGGCGACGAACGTGTCGAGCGAATCGGCGAAGTAGATATGCCCGCCCGCTACGAAGGACGTGCACTGGATGTAGGCGCGCTCGAACACGTGGGCGAGCGGGAGATATGAGAGCGCGCGGTCCTCGCCCGTCATCCCAATGCCGCGCACGATGCCCACCGTCGCGTGTGTGATGCGTCCAAAGGAGTGCATGACGCCCTTCGGTTGCCCGGTCGAGCCCGACGTGTAGATGATCATGGCGAGGTCGTCGGGAGCACGCTCGGGCCGACCTTCGACCGGTGCGGTGCGCCCGACGATGGCATCCCACGTGTCGAAGTCGGTCTTGGGAGCCAGGGGAAACGCAATGCGCGGAATCTCCTTGGCCACGCCGGGAGACTGCTTGTCCCACGAGTCGAGCTTTCCGACGAACAGCACTTTTGCGTCGCTGTGCTCGAGCACGAACTTGACGGTCTCCGCGCTTTCGGTCGGGAAAATCGCGACCGTCGTAAAGCCGCCTATCCAAATGGCAAGCTCCGCCATGAAGAAGTGGGCGCAGTTCTTCGAAAGGATGGCCACCCGGTCGCCGGGCGACAGGCCGAGGCTCCGAAGATGCGTCGCCATTCGGCGAGCTTGTCCGACCACGTCTTTCCACGTGTAGTCCTTGACGCTCCCGCCGCCCGTGGGCTGCGTCAGATACACCTGGTCCGCGAGGCGCTCTTCTTTGTCGAAGACGTAGTCCAGAATCAGCTTGTCGTTGCGAGCGCTCTCTTCGGCTGCCATTTCTTCCTCGTCGAGCTCCCCTTGGTCTCGATCGGCGAATGACCGACGAGCCCACGCGCGGCACCGGCGGAAGGCACTTCGCCTTCCTGGTGTGCTCCCCGGACGCACATTGCAGTCTCTCAAGACCCTGGCGCGCATACCAGCGAGATCGTTCGACGGACGGGAGCTTCTTGGGATTCGAGGCGCCGTTCGTGCCACGCAATCCCTGCGTCCTCGGGCGCATGGGTCCGCTAGAAGAGGACCATGAAGCAGAAGATTCACGTGACAGTCATCGGTGCAGGCGCAGTTGGGGTGGCGGCCGCTGTGTCGATCCTGCACGGCCGCATCGTGTCGCGCCTGTCCCTTTTCGATCTTTTCGGCGACAAGGCACGTGGGGAAGCCCTCGATCTGGCGCACGCCGCGCCCTTGTTCGGCGGGGCCACCGTGGAGGGAGGCGGGCTCGACGAGATTCACGGAGGAGACCTCTGCATCGTGACCGCCGGAGCGAAGCAGCATCCCGGGGAGGACCGACTCTCGCTGCTCGCGAGGAACGAAAAGGCCCTCGATGACATCGCGGCCGCCTTGGAGATGCGCCCATTGCCGCGCGTCGTGCTCGTGGTGACCAATCCGGTCGACGTTATGACCGAGGCCATGCGGCGCCGACTCGCCCCGAAGGGGGTCCACGTGCTCGGCTCGGGCACTCTCCTCGACACGCTCCGCCTTCGCTACGCCCTGTCGGGTCTGCTCGACATTTCCCCCGAGAGCATCCACGCGTCGGTCGTGGGCGAGCATGGCGATTCGTCGGTGTGCTTGCTCGACAGCGGGCGTGCTGGTGGCCTGCCCCTCGCCGATGCCTTTCGAGCCAAAGGGCTCGTTCTGGATGACGAACGACGACGTACGCTTGCGACGGACGTGCGTGGCGCGGCCTATCAAATCATTGCTCGAAAGGGTGCGACGTCCCACGCCATCGGGGTGGCCGTCGCACGGATCACGCGGGCCATCGTTGGCGACGAAAGGGTCGTCCTCCCGGTCAGTGCCCCCGTCGATTCCGGGACGTGCGCGGGTATCCCATGCGTCCTTGGAGCCCACGGGGCCTCGCCACTTCCGCTCTCGGCGCTCTCCGAGCGTGAGCAGTCCGAGGTCGATCACAGCATGGCGATATTGCGCGAACGCTGTGGCGAGCTTCGGTCGGCGTAGGACGCGTGACTATCGAGGCTGCGCGAGCCAGAGCCGTGGGTCGCGTGCCCTGAGCGCGTCCACGATCCCCTGTGCACCTGCTTGCGGCGAGCCCGTGGCCGTGTCGACCTCGAGGTCGGCGTCCGCGGGCGCTTCATAGGCGACGTGGATCCCTGGCATCGTTCCGTCGGTTTTCTCGCGCGCCGCTCGGTAAAGGTGCTTCGGGTCGCGCGCTTCGCACACGGCGAGCGAGGCGCGCGCGTGGACGAGAAAGAAGCCGTCGCAAATGGCCCGAGCCTCGTCGCGGATGGACCTTGCGTGTGCCGTCGCGGCCACGATCGGAACCACTCCGGCCTCGTCGAGGCGTCGAGCGAGGTAGGCAAGGGACCGATACACGACGGCGCGCTCGCTCGGTTCGTACGAGGGCCGTGGCGTGAGCACGGCGCGAACCTCGTCCGAATCCACGAGAGTCGCGCGGACCCCCTCCGCTTCGAGCGCCTCCACGAGAGCTCGGGCGAGCGTGGTCTTTCCCGATGCCGGGAGCCCGGTGATCCAAACGACACGGCTCATCGCTCGAAGAACGTCTCCAGGACGTCGAGGTCGAGAGTCTCCATGTCGAGGACGGTGTCGATCAGGGCAAAAAGGCGGGCCCTCATGCCATCGGGCAAGTCCGGGTACCAAACCGGAGACGCCACCACGAGAGCGCGAAAGACGAGGTAGGGCTGCGCGACCGCGAGGACCTCGGGGTCTTTGGTGACAGCAAGCCATGTGTCGAAAAAGCGGCGGTGGAGCGCGCGGAGGGGAGCCACGGCTCGCGACCCATGTCGGAGCGCGAAGAACAGATAGTTGATGGAGAGGGCCGTGAGGTCGTCGGCCGGCTCGCCGTACGCTCCACGGCTCCGGTCGAGGACCACGACCTTGCGTTCCGCGCCGACACCGTCAAAAAGGAGGTTCCATGGGTGGAAATCTCCGTGGACTCTTGCGAGACGGTGCGCATAGGGCTTTAGCCGATGCCGGTGATCGAGGACGCGGTGCTCGATGCGACGGAGCGTTGCGACGTCGGGGATGCCGTCGGCCACCTTGCCGTCGTAGCTATCGACAAGGCCCGCCACACACTCGTGGTGGCCGGCAAGGTCCCGGAGCCGCCGAAGCCACGCTTCGCGATCGTCGCGCTTTTCCGCATGAGCCTTCGCGAGAAGCTCGGCGAGACGTACGACGCGCGCTTCGTCTTCGAGCCCGAAAGCTCCGCTCGTCGCGATTCGCTCGAGGTCGTGGAAGTAAGGCGTGCCTTTTGCGTATTCGGTCACCAAGAAAAAGTCGTGGGCGGCTGCCGCCGACTCGAGGATCCCGGATGTGTCGACGTATCCCACATCGAGCGCGCGAACGTGCTCCGGGAACGTGTTGAACGTCTGCCACGGAAGGAAGGCGTCGTGGGCGCGATCTGCGAGGTCTTCGTGTCCAAACCCACCACGCCGCGCGATGTGGAGAACGACCGACTCGACCGGGGCGCCTTCGAGCTCGATTCGGATGACGTTCGCGTATCCGAATCCCTTGTCGCCGACGTCGTCGTCGATGGCGCGAACGGATCGTACGCGAGCTCCCTTTCCGTACCTTTCGTGCGTCCACGCCGTGATCGCCTCGACGAGACGCGCTTTTTCAGTGGCCGACACGAACCAGCTCCGTGGCCGTGTCTTCTCCCGCACGATCGGCGATCGCTCGGAGCACGTCCATCGACGTCACGATGCCCACGAGCCCGCCGGCTTCGGTCACCACCAACACGCGGTGAATGGCTTCGCGCACCATGAGGCGCACGGCGGCGGTCGCGGGATCGTCGGGCCGAACGGCGTAGAGCACTCGGGTCATGGCCATCTCCACCGCGGCGAGTGGATCGTCGTGGCGGGGATCGCACACGTCCGTGGTCGACACGACTCCGACGAGCTTGCCACTCGGTGATACCACCGCGAGGGCGCTCACACGTTCCGAGGCGAGCACTCGTTTCGCATCCTCGATTCGCGCGTCCGACCGGATGGTTCGGACGGGGCTCGACATGAGGTCGGATACTCGGACGAGGTGTTCGGTTGCGATGGTGAGCACGCACGGAGAAAAGCAAAGCGTGTGCCTCGCGTCATCCCCCGAACGAAAGAATCGAACCCTTCTTTGCGCTTGGCTCGACACGTTGTGGCGCAAGGTCTGCGAAGGCATGCAGAAAATGCGTGCACTCACGGCGCCAGACAGGACGCCGGACCATGGCCGCACGGACGCGAATGGACGAAGCGTGCCCTGGCTTCTTGAGCGGCAGGCTCGTTCCAAAGCGAGGCCATCGAACGTTCTCCCACACGTCCCAGAATCGGTCCGAAAAAGTCTCCCAAGTGTACCGTGCCGTCCGGGTCGAGGCAGGCCGTCTCCCAAGAGCTCCTGCATGGGTGGAGGTCGTCGTTGCGGTTCGCAAACGCGTCGGCAGCGACGAAGGCACGTTCCTCGGGGCTCGCTTCGCAAAGGAACACCATCGCGTCGTTCGTGTGGTCGACCACCCGCAGCCCGAGCTCTTCCCCTCGCGCACGTGCCGCTGCCACGAGAGGTCCGAACGAGGGCCTCGTGAGGAGGGAGCGTGCCGCGCGCGGCGTGACCGGAACCAGCTCTTCGAGCTTCACCCAATCGACGCCGAGCTTGCGGGCAAGATCCATGAAGTCCCAAAGCTCGTGGACGTTCTCTTTCATCACGACCAACGACAGACCGATGCGAACGTCACGGTTCGTCTCCTCACGCGCTGCCACCACCGTGGCCACGTTGCGAACCACCTCGTCGAAGCGCCCGCCCACACGGATGCCGTCGTTGGTGGCGGCACATGCGCCATCGAGCGAAATCGAGAGGCTCGTCACACCGAGGTCCCAGAGCCGATTCGCACATGGCACGTCGAGCAAGAGACCGTTCGTGAGCACGTGGGCGACATAGGGCTCGTGGCCTTTGGCATCGCGGATGGCCTCCAGCACACGGAACGTCATCTCGCTCGTGAGCGACTCGCCGCCGTGCACGAACCCGAAATACTTTGCGTACGAAAGATCCTCGCGAATAGCGTCGAGGGTCGCCGCGGGCAGGGTTCGAAACGACCGGTCCCGAGTCTTCTGCGGAGCGAACGTGATGCAATGCACGCACGCGAGGTTGCACGCTTCGGTGACGGCGAAGTCGATTCGACTGGGGCGTGCGAGGGCCAAGGCGCGTCCGTGCGACATGTCATCGTCCACGAGTGCGAGGTTCCTGCGCACGCGAGGGCTCCGCTTTCGAGCTTCGTCTCGCGCGCTCCGTACGAGAACCGCTGCGGAACGCCCGGGTAGCGTGACCGTGGTGCCGTCGAGCGTGGCCCCGCCGAGCGCGAGAGCGAGACGCGCGGAAGGGAGAGCGTCGTCCTCCAGGTCGATGTCGCGTGGGACGTCCGACGTCGAGACGAGCAGATCGACCACGTCGTCCTCGTGGCGTCTTCGCGCGATGGCCAGGTCCTCGTCGACGTGGAGCCACTCGAACGTTCCACGCCGAAGGGCCGGGTGAGCGCGCCGCAGCGCCAGCATCGACTTGACGCCGGCTCGTCGCGCTTCGTCACGCAAGGGCCCATCGAACACCATTGGCATGCGGTCCGGCCAAACATCCTCGGCTTCGGCCGGAGGCTCGAGCGAGCGGAGCCCGATTTCCTCGCCGTAGAGAAGCATCGGAACGCCGGGCAGAAAGACCGTGAAGAGCCACGCCACCAAGAACTCGTCTCGGGTCCGGGCGGCGAGGGACGCAAAGCGCGGATGGTCGTGGGTCGACAGGAATCGAATCGAGGTCGTGCGAGGGTCTCCGCCGCGCTTCAGGTCCCCCGAAACGACCGCGCGCACGAGGTCTCCGAGCGTGCCCTTTTGTTCCGCGAAGAACGCCCGGGCGGCCTCGAAGTACGAAAAATCCGTGCTTGCGTCGATCATTCCTAGGCTTTGGTAACGCCAGGCGTGAAGCGGCACGACCTCGCCGAAGACGACGCCGCTCGGGTTCTTTTGGCGAAAGAGGTCGCGTATGGCCTTGCCAAGAGCGGGCGGAAGCTCGGCGGTCATGTCGAGCCTGAGCCCGTCCACGCCGAGGTCCGCCCAGAGCCTTACGGCCGAAAGGACGAGCGCGTGCGCGGTGGGGTGATCGAGGTTCACGAGAGGAGCATCGTCGCGCTTGCCGTAGTGAAGGAGGCGAGGCGGCTCGTCGTTCGAGAACTGGAACATCGGAGCGTGTGGGGACGCCGCGCCATGCGTGAGCACGTCGGCAGCGGGTGGATAGGCGGCTCCCGCGTGGGAGAACGCAAGGTCGACGATGACACGGAGCCCACGCTCGTGGGCGTGGGACACGAGCTTGGCGAACGCCGCCCGCCCACCGAGCTTCGGGCAGACCTCGAGGGGATCGACGAAGTCGTAGCGGTGGGAGCTCTCGCCGACGTGCACGGGAGTCAGGACCAACGTGTCCACTCCAAGGTCGGCGAGCTCGTCGAGGGAACGGATGATGCCCTCGAGATGACCTCCGAGGGGGGCGCGTGTGGATTGGTAGATGGCAGCGCGTGAGGGATCGATCTCGGGGCGAAAGCGGTCGACCAGCACCGTGTAGAGCACGGCGTCCTGCCAGTGCTCGGGGGGGCCGTCGTGTGCGGGCGGCCTCGCTCCTCGAAACGGACCGACACGGTGCGCGCCCGTCTCGAGTGACACGAGGAAACGCCGCGCGATCCAGGGCATGTCGCCCGAAAAATACAGGAGATCGTCGGTCTCGAAGGCGGGGCCGAGGAGCATCGGCGAGGGGGAATCTTCGGAATCGCGTGCAAAGTAGGCCGTGACCGACTGGGCCTCCCTCCAGACGTGGCGACGGACGCCGACGAGAACGCGTACGCCCGCGGCGGTGCCGACCACGTAGGGCGGCGCGGGAGCGAAAACGAACGGCTCGTCCGCCCCACCAATGACGAGAAGCCCGTTGGTCGTACCCTCTTGCGACGACGTTCGAGCCGACGCGGGATCGACGATGTAGGCGCCGTCTACGAGGAGCTTGTACGCGTAGACCCCGACGGGAAGCTCGAGCTCACCCACGAAGGCGCCGTCGTCCCTTGCGATCATGGTGACCCCGTTTCGCCAGTCGGTCGTTTCGCCCAAGACGCGCACGTCACGCGGACGCGAGCCGGCGGGGGGGACATAGACGATCGCGACACGCGTGCGAGGTTCGGACACGAAAACGCAACCTAGTGCAGCGCCGTCGGTCGTTGCACCAAGTTCAAAGTGCCCACCACGCGGTGGAAGAGGAACGAATCGTGCCAACGAATCAAGAGAAAAAAGCGCAAAATGGGGTTGCACGGAGGCCAAGTGGGCGGTAGTGACGCTTACATGAGTTACGGCGGTCCCACACGGACCCACGTTGCACGACCGAAGGGGATTTTTTCATGATTCGCATTCAGGTAAGGCCGCACCTCCGCAATCTCGCCGTCGCCACAGTGGCTCTCGGCTCGCTCGCCAACGCAGGCTGCGCCGCAGATACGGACGATGAGACGGCCGACCTCGAGCAGGGGCTCACGACGGCTCCCGGGCGCGGCGTGGTCCGCCTCCAGGGCTTCTCGTTCGGCTACCAGTCGACCAGCGGCGGCGACGAGTTCGTCCGCTCGGGCGAGCGCCTCGTGGCCGAGCTGTCCTTCGACGAGCTCGTCTACACGTTCGACTACCCCGAACGCGACAGCCTCACTCCGGCGAACGTACGCGCCACGGCCCGCATCACGTGGCTCGATGCCGCAGGCGCTCCGACGGGGACGGCCAATGTTCCGGTCCGCTGGGGCACGGGCGCAGCCTCCCGCGTCGGCACCACCGCGTCGTTCTTGGTTCCCAAGAAGACCGCCGCCGCCTTCTCGGTCGACTTCTTCGTCGAAGGCGCCGGCAAATCGTTCCTCATCAGCGAACGCTTCCAGGTTCCGCACACGTTCCCAGTCTTCGGCTACGAGCTCCCGTCCAAGCTTGCCCTCTTCGACAACGGCGCCAACGGTCCGCGCACGCGCATCGTCGAAGGTGGAAACTTCGTTGCGGGCAACACCGCTCGCATCTCGATGGTCGACTGGCGCGCGGACGCCGTCGTCGATCGCTCGCGGCTCGACGCTCGCTACGGTCGCCGCATGGCGGGAGGCCGCTTTGGCTCGGTCGTCGTCGATGCCATTGCGCCCATCGAATACGAAATTGGCGTGGCCTACACGGCGGACGGCACGAACTGGGCAGGCTTGGGCCTCTTGGCTACGCCGAACGCCCGCGTGCTCCAAACGCAGAACGACACCCGTCGTGTCGCCTACGAAGGCTCGGTCCTTCTCCCCCGTGCTTCCCGCGAGCTCCGCATGGCCTTCAACGTCCGCGCGTTCCTCGTCGTCCCGAACTACGGCTCGGAGGTCTTCGACACCCGCTATGCGCCCGGCTCGCGCGTGCTTCTGGCGGATCGCTGGGACAATGCCGGCGGCGCCGACTACCGGCTCCCCGTTTCCACCCGTTAAGCTACGCTGACCCCATGTTCGTCGCGACGGATCTCCACGGTCATACCCACTTCTCCGATGGCCGAGCCACTCCAGAGGAGTACGTGGAGTTTCGTCGCCAGCTTGGCATGAAGGCCATCGCCATTTGCGACCACGACGTGCTCGGTGCGGTGCGTCGCGGCGCGCAGGCTGCCGAACGCGCCCAGATGCTCTTCATTCCCGGCATGGAGGTCACGTCGTTTCTCCACTTCGGGACCGACCGGGCCGAGCAGTTCCACGTGCTCGCGTACTTCCCTTCCAGCTACCTCGAGGGCTTTCGTCTCGAGTCCACGGCGCTCTACAAGCGCGGCTTGCTCGTGCAGGAGCGCTGGCGTTCGTTCGTTCTCGCGTGGCTCCACGCCCTGCCCACGGAGGACCGTGAAGCCATCGATCGCGAGGGGGAGCTCGAGCGACTTCCGGCGCCGCTTTTTCCTGCTCTCCAGACGATGATTACGCGCATCGTCGAGCGGCACCGCCCACTCTTCGAAGCCTTTCGCGATCACCACGTTCACTTCTGGGAAGGCGCCGAAAACCGCGACATCTTCGGATGGTCCCCGGAAGAAGCCATCGACGCCATTCGTGGCGACGGCGCGGTCGACATCGTGGCCCATCCGGTCCGCTACCGCGACAAAGAGCGAACGAGCTCGGTGCTCGAGCTCGCGAGCGGCCACGAGGTCTACACCTCTCGCCACAAGGCCGAGGTTTCGGCGCGTTTCCGAGAGCTTGCAGAGTCCAAACGAAAGTTTTGGACCTCGTCTTCGGACGACCATCAAAACGCCCCGTACGCCCGACCGCCATGTGGCACGCCCGTACGAACGCTCGAGCGCATCTGCCACCGGGCCATGCCCGTCTCGTGGCTACTCGCCTAATCCGGGATTTCGACGTGTGGTGCGTCTGAGAAAGACGCCGGTCCGCCGCCTGTGGACGAGTCGTTCCGTCAGCATTTCTCCCGTCTTCGAGCGCTTGCGGCGCCTAGCGCACCGCTCCGATCGGTGCCTAGGTGACTGGTCCTTTTCGCACCAGAGCGGGTTTGGACCCGGTTCGCGGCGGCAGGTTCTCGGGACCGGACCCGGTTCCGGCTCGGCGGTCCGCG
>JAYUKI010000902.1:0-3133 GCA_043764595.1 Myxococcales bacterium
CACTACAATCTCGGCTACGTGATGCTCGAGCGCGGCCACGCGCAGCGCGCGATCCCGTACTTCCAGAAGGCCATCCAGTCCGATCCGAAGTTCGCAGACGCGCACTTCAACCTCGCGATGGCGCTCGAGAATTTGTCGGAGAGCGGTCGCGCCCGCACGCACTGGCGACGGTACCTCGAGCTCGAGCCAACCGGACCCTGGGCCGACGTGGCCCGCGACCACCTGAGAAAACGCCCCGACTAATCGCTTCGTTTCGGGTTGGCGTGGTCGCCGGGCACCTGGAAGCTCCGGCCTTCCGCGAATACGCCACGAGTCGCCGTCGCGCCGACCGAGGGGCAAGACCCTGAAAACGGCAGCCTCACCCGCTCTCCTCCCTCTCGATCCCCGCCCGACCGAGGGTCAAAAGAAGGAGGCGGGATGATTTTCGTCAAGACCGAGCCCGGCCAAGGAGGATCGCCCGGAACCGACTCCTGTCGGTGAGGACGTCCGACGAAGGCCAGGCGAAGGTATTGGCGAAAAGCGCCCGCCTCCTAGAGGAGGCGGTGTGTGAGGCACGGAAGCTCGCGACGAACTTTGGCGAGGTAGTCGAAGTCGAGGGTGGCGGACGCGAGCCCCTGCCCCTCCCCGGCTTGCGCAAGGACGTCTCCCCACGGATCGACGATGAGGCTCTTGCCGTACGTGCGTCGCCCCTTCGGATGCGTTCCGTGTTGCGCGGGCGCCACGACGAACACCTGGTGCTCGATGGCGCGGGCGCGAAGAAGCACGTGCCAGTGGTCTTTCCCGGTGGTCAGCGTGAAGGCCGCCGGAACGGTCACGAGCTCGGCACCGAGGTCGCCAAGCTTTCGATAAAGCTCAGGAAATCGCAGATCGTAGCAGACGGTCATGCCGAGGCTTCGTCCTGCGACGCGGGCCACGCACGGGGCATCGCCCGCGCTCGTCGCGCGGCTTTCACGGAGCTCGGTGCCGTCGGACAGAGCCACGTCGAAGAGGTGCATCTTTCGGTAGCGGGCGACGAGCGTACCTTCTCGATCGAAGAGCACCGACGTGTTGTAAGGCCGCGCTGGATCGGGGCTTTTTTCGGGCATGCCACCACCGACGATGGCCACGCCGAGGGTGCGCGCGAGACGGCGCAGCACACCCGCGATACGGCCATCGGTGCCATCGTCCGCGTGGAGGGTTTCCGCGAGCGCGCACTTTTCGGACTCCTCCCCGAAGTAGGCAAAATTCTCGGGGAGCACGACGAGCTCGGCGCCTTCTCTTGCCGCGCGTGTCACCCAGTGCGTAACACGCTCGAGGTTCTGATCGAGGTCGGCTTGGCTCGAGAGCTGGACGGCGGCGACGCGCATGGGAAAAGGGTACGCTAAGTCGACGATGAACGGCTCTCTCTCGGGTGCAACGAAGCCACGATGATCGAGATGGTCCTGCCTCCGCCGATCGTGATCGTGGCTGCCGGGCCTCGCGCTTCTTCGCCACGTGCGTTCACGCGCCAGATCCCCGAAGGCACGTGGAGCGTGGTGCCGCGTCCGCTCGGCCTGGTGCTACCGTTCGGTTCATTCGCCGAGCAAGACGCGCTCGCAGAGCTTCGCGTCGCGTCGCGTGTATGGGGTGAAATTCCCTGTACTTCCCTGCGTTTCACGGTGGATGGAGTCGCATCCGTCGCCCCCACCTCGGGAGATGGCGTCTCGCACGTCGTTTTCCATTCGAGCGACTGGCCGAGCACGCTCGTGCCGCGTGCCCTCGCCCAGACCGTGGTGGTCGTGGACGGAAAAGGAGCGCTCACGGACGCCGACGTGCACGTCAACGGAGTGGACCACGTGTACTCGCTCGATGGACGTCCGGGCACGGTGGACCTTCGTTCCATTCTGACCCACGAGCTTGGCCACGCGCTCGGGCTCGGCCACTCGACCGTCGTCGAGGTCACGATGGCGGCGGCCGCTTCCGGAACGCGTTTTCGCTCCCTCGAGAGCGACGACGAAGCGGGCGCTTGTACCCTCTACCCGGGGAAAGGTTCGGCGCTTTGTCCCGACGTGCCGTGCCCGAGCGGATTCGTGTGCGCCGCCGGGACCTGCGAGCGGCCTGGAACGGATCGAACCACGTGTGCGCCATGTGTCCGCGAGCTCGGGGCCTGCGACAACGCCGGGGCGGAAGGCCGCTGCATCGATCTGCCCGATGGTCGCGTTTGCGCCCGCGCGTGCGACCAAAACCATCCGTGTGGAGCCGGGTTTTCATGCACACGAACCAGCGAGGCTGGCGACCAACAGTGTTTGGCCGACGACGGCTGTCGTGCCCTTGGAACGCCATGCTCGTCGGATGCAGCCTGCGGCGAGCACGTATGCCGGGGCGGGCGTTGTGTGGGCCGCGTGGAGAGCGCGGCGCGGGACGCGGGACCTCCCGATGCAGGAGCCCCCGAAATGGCGAGCGCCTCGAACGATGGCTGTGGGACGAGCCCCAGCCCCGCACGAGGCGCGTTCACGCTGGTTTGGGCTTTGGTAGCGCTTCTCGTGGTGAGAACGCGGAGCCGAAACGCGTCACGCTGAGGCGGACGCGCCCTCTTTGCTCTTCTTCTTCGTGTAGATGGCGTCGATCGTGGCCTGCCACTTGGCGAGCACGGCGCGACGCTTGAGCTTGAGGCTCGGGGTGAGCATTCCGTTTTCGGTCGTGAAGTCCTCGGCGACGAGGGCGAAATCTCGCACTCCCTCGAAACCCTTGAACTTATCGGCGTACTTTTCGAGCTCGTTCTTGAAGAGCTCGCGCACCTTGGAGGAGGCGAGCAGCTTCTCGTCGTCCGACTCGGAGACACCGTTCTCTTTGCCCCAGGCGCGCACGGCGGTGACGTTCGCCACGACCAGGGCGACGTTGTGCGGACGGTTGTCGCCGTAGACCATGACGTTGAGCACGAAGGGCGACAGCTTGATTTGCTCTTCGAGAGGCGTCGGTACGACGTACTTGCCGTTCTCGAGCTTGTACTGCTCTTTGATGCGGCCCGTGATGAAGACGAAACCGTCTTCGTCGACGCGGGCCATGTCGCCCGTGCGGAAGCCGCCATCCTCGGTGAACACCGCGGCGTTTTCGTCGGCGCGGTCGTGGTAGCCCTTCATGATGTTCGGCCCGTGCACGATGAGCTCGTGCTCGG
>JAYUKI010000903.1:0-10818 GCA_043764595.1 Myxococcales bacterium
TTCTCAACGCTGCCGTTGGGGATGCTTCGGCGGCGAGTCGACGACTTATTTTGCGGCGGGCCCTTAGTCAGTTCCAGATGCCTGCCGTGACGCCCCACCCGAAGTATTCCCTCGCGATGTCCAGCGAGCCTCCGATGCGAAACGGCATCGGATCTTCGTAGAGGCCAAAAACGTCCCACGAAAAGGTCTTCACTTCCGTGCCCACCGTGCCGTGCATGCGCGGGGCTCCACCGCGAAAACGTGTAGGTTCCAAGTAGCTCCCCGCACGAAACACGATGCGTCCGGGCCAGGGCTCGGTCTCGACGCCGACGCGGGGCGTGAACGAGATCTTCTCGCCCGAGCGATCGACCACGCCCGACAGGAACGACTCGACGCCGACGGCTCGGGAGGCAGGACCCGTCATGGTGAACGAAATGGAGACGAGGAGCTTCTCGCGGGGGATGCGTTCGTACTTTCGCCTGCCCATTCGGGACACCACGGTCGAGCGTTGTTCGTCCGGGGTCTTGCGGTACGACTCGACTTCTTTGTGGGAAACCTCGCGCGAATCGAGCCACTTCGTGTTGAGGGGTCTCGGTCCGAGCTGGAACGCCATTCCCCATTCGATTTGCCACGGCATGTCCACCCGGTTGGGCAAATGCAGCACTCCGAGCGTGCGATCTCCGGAGTTGTCGATGGCGCTCGTCGCGCCCGGGATGATTCGTCCGGTCACTGGCGCACGCATCGAAATGCCGAGGCGAAGTGGCAGCTTGAGGGGGGCGTACACGGCGCCCGCCTCGGGGCCGACGCCCGCCATTCCAAGGACCCCGCGCAGGTCGGTGAAGCTCGAGAGCCCGAGGTTCGACAGGGCCGCGTCGCGCAAGCTGAAGAGCACTCCGCGAACGCCCCCTCCGATCGTGAGCTCGTCGGTCACGGCCACCGTCGTGAGGAGGCGCGCTTGAATCAAGCGGAACGCCACACGGGAAACGGTCTCGGCGCCCGTCGTCGCTCCGAGATCGTACTGCTGCACGTCGACCGTCGCACCGAATCCGAACGGGCCCTCCTGGACCTGACCGGCCATCGTGACGAAGAAGAAGTTCTCGTATTTGAATCCACGCGTCCCGTTGTTGTCGAAGTCGAGTCCCTTCAGGGCGCCTGGAAATGTGAGGCCGGCGCTGATGTCGAACTCGGTCACCGAGTGGGAGCCCGTCGTGCGTATGGCGGGCGCCGCGGGGTTGAAGGCATGCATGTCGATGCCTTCGGCAAGAGCCGCCGCCGCGCCCGCGAGCCCGGTCACGCGGTTCGACGCCGTGAGTGGCCCTTGGAAAAGGTCCACCGTGTATTCGCTCGTCGTGATGGCCGACCCTTGCGGCCCGAGGGGGCCGCCGGCCCAGGCCTCACGTCCCGAGAGCAAGCCCGCCGCAAGCGCCACGTGCGAAGCGAAAGCCGCAGCGCGGAGCACGACCGCGCGTGACCTGACTCCTTCGGGTGTCCGTCTCGCTACCCGCACACTTTCGACGGATAGCACGAGGCAAGCCAGTCGCCTTCGGCGCCCGGGCCTGTTCGTGGCTCCTGCCGGTCGGCTTGGGGCAGTCGACGCCGCTCTTTCGGAGGTTCACGGGGGCCAACTGGGAGGGCGCTTGCGTGGCCCGAATGTTTCCTTGCGGCCCCTGGGAGGCGGAGCTAGAAGCAAGCGCCTCTCGCACACGTTTCACGCACCACGGGCCGTTAGCCAAGTGACTGCCGCGAGAAGCTTTCTAGATATCTTCGTAGTTACGTTAGTTTGCGGTGGAGAGAAGGCTGGCGCACGGTTTGCATAGAGGCCGATCCCGTGCGTCGGGTGCGTCGTGCCGAGGGTACTCGGGCTCGGCGGGCGCATGTCGAGACCATCAGAGGGAAGTGGGAAGCGATGAAGAAAGCAGTTGGAACTTTCGCGTTGGGTCTTGTGGTCGCCATGTCGACCTCGGCGTTCGCACAAGACAGCACGCCGACGACCCCCACGCCGCCCACCACGCCTGCTCCGGCGGCGGCCGATCCGACCACGCCAACGGCCGAGCCGGGCGCGGAAGCTCCGGCTCCGCCGCCTGCGACGGGCGGAATCACGTTCGGCACGGGCACCCCCAAGAAGGATTCGCCGACCCCCGAGAAAAAGAAGGACGAGAAGAAGCCGAAGCCACGTCCGTTCGCGGGTACGCAGATGTTCGTCCAGACGAGCATGAACACGGCGACCGTCTTCAGGGACCAGAACCAGTTCGCGAACCCGACGGTCGACTCGTCGCTCTTCATTCTCCCGCGCTACACCATCAACAAAGACTGGCAGCTCCGCGCGCGCACCACGTTCACCTACGAGTACACGAACTCGGACAGCACGCAGACCCGCAACGAGCCGCGCTTCGGCGACACCGGTCTCCAGCTCTTTTACCGCGGCATTCCGTCCTTCGGCGGCATCAAAGCGGCTGTCGCCATTGGTCTCACGGCGCCTACCTCGCCCGAGTCACGCGCCCGCACCATGATCGTGACGCCGGCCCTCAGCGTCCAGCTTGCCAAGAGCATCGAGCACGTCGGAAGCGGCGAAATTGACCTGCTTCTTCTCGGTAGCTACTCGCACCCGCTCTACACGAACACCACCGGCGGGATTCGTGGCGACTACCCGTACCAGCGCGCCTGCTGGGGCGGTGGCGCGGGCTGCAATGATCAGCTCGGCGGCGCAGCAAACGCGTCGGACATCCTGTCGTGGTCGGCCATCGTTGCCGGGAGCTGGGGCAAGTTCAGCCCGGCCTTCTGGTTCAACATGTCCCACCAGTTCACGTACACGTTCAGCAAAGACCAAACGAACGTGCCCGGCCAGTCAGTCTCGCGTCTTCAAAACTCGAGCAACATCCGCAACGGCACCTACTTCAGCTTCTGGCTCGACTACGAAGCCAACTCGTGGCTCACGCCCGAAATTGGCTACTTCATGAGCCGCAGCCTCCTCCGCGCGGACGGCACGTACGGAAACCCGTTCTTCGACGCCAACCAGGACATGCGTGTCTACCTCGGCGCGAACATCAACATCGACAACCTCGCGAAGGCCATCGAAGGCGGAGATGCCGAAGGCGGCGTCGTCCGTGCAAAAAACCGGCAAGGACCCGCTCTCGGCGCCTACTGAAGAAGACCGGCGCTTTTCGGCGATACCTTCGGCCCAGCTTCGTCGGGCGTGCTCGCGTACAGGAGTACGCTCCGCGCGACCCTCCTTGCTGGACCTTGGTCTCGTCGAAAATCGCTCGGTCTTTCATTTGACCCTTTTGGGGGATGCCCTCGGCCTTCTTGGCTGAGGGCATTTTGCGTTTTTGTGTGTGGGCCTCGGGGACTCGGCCGAGGGTGGGCCTCGGGGACTCGGCCGGAGGGGGCCTCGGGACTCGGCCGGAGGGTGGGCCTCGGGACTCGGCCGAGGGCCTTGGGGACTCGGCCGGAGGGGGCGAGGGGCTTGCATTGGTTGAGCTCTTCGGTGCGGGAATTGCGCTTCGGAACTTGGTTGCTGGGATTGCTTTGGGGGGGCTTTCTCGGGTAATTGCTTCGGTATGCGCGTCTCGAATTTGGTCGTTGCTTTTGGAATGGCTTCTGTCGTTGCGGCTTGCGAGGACAGCAACAAGCGAAAAGATCCTCCGCCTCCTCCCCCGAAGAGCGCGACCTCCGTGGCGTCTGCGGCTCCGGCGGGTATTACGATTGACCCGGCTCAGCTTGCGGCCTTTTCGGGGTTTCCTTCGCGCTTCGAGAGCCCGAAAAACCCGATCACGGACGAGAAGGTCGCCCTTGGCAAGATGCTCTACTTCGAGACGCGCCTCTCGAAGAACCAGCAGATCTCGTGTGCTTCGTGCCACGAGCCGGCGAGGTACGGCACCGACGGCGAGAAGACGTCTCCGGGGCACAAGGGCCAACGCGGCGGACGGAACTCTCCGGCCACGTACAACTCCGCGGCTCATGTCGCTCAGTTCTGGGACGGGCGCGCGGCGGACGTGGAAGAGCAGGCCCTTGGCCCCATCACGAATCCCATCGAGATGGCTCTCGCCAACCAGGCGACCATCGTCACCGTGCTCTCGTCGATGCCCGAATACGGTGAAGCTTTCAAGAAGGCCTTCCCGGCCGACAAGGACCCGCTGACCCCGGTCAACGTCGCCAAAGCCATTGGCGCGTTCGAGCGCACCCTCGTCACTCCGTCGCGTTTCGACGCGTTCGCGAAGGGCGATGCCAAAGCCCTCACCGAAGAGGAGAAGGCGGGCTTCGAGAAGTACCTCTCGGTGGGCTGCAACACGTGCCACTCCACGGCAACGTTCGGCGGCACCGAGTTCAAGAAGCTCGGACAAGCCAAGCCCTATCCGGACCTCAAAGACAACGGCCGCTTCGACGCCACCAAACAAGAGGCCGACCGCCACTTCTTCAAGGTGCCAAGCCTCCGCAACGTCGAGAAGACCGGTCCCTACCTCCACGATGGGTCCATCGCCACCCTCCCCGAGGCCGTAAAGCTGATGGGCACCTACCAGCTCGGCAAGGACCTCTCGGACGCGGACGTGGCTTCGATCGTCACCTTCCTCAAGGCCCTGACTGGCGAGGTTCCCAAGGGCGACAAACCGACCCTGCCGCAGAGCACGGCGAAGACCCCCAAACCGAACGCGGGCTGAGGTCAAAGTCTCGAGAGAACGAGCGCTTCAGCGCCCGGTCGCCCACACCTCCACAGGTGCGGCCGGGTGGGAGCCTCGCGCAGGAGGGACGACGAAAAAGCCAAGAGTTTCGCGTTTTTCCTGGTCGCGCGCAGAAGCCCTCGTACGCTTCTAGCATGCGCAGTACCTGGCTCCCCCTCCTCACCGCATGCGGCTTGTCCGCCATGGCTACCGGGTGCACGGCAGAAGCCGTGGCAGGAGTGGACGACGTGATCGTCGACGGCGTCACCTCGGCGTCCTCGGCGGTCGGGTACATCATCGACGACGTCCCGGGCCGGCCGACGGGGCCGCATTGCACCGGAACCCTCGTGGCTCCGCGTGTGGTGTTGACCGCCGCGCACTGCATTCTCTCCCCCAAAGAGATTGGCCTCATCTACGGCACGGACGCCGCGAAGTACGGTATCGCGTTCGGCATGGGCAAGGTCCGCGACGCAAGGCGTATTCGGGCCGTAAAGTCCATCGTGCACCCTGGCTACGATCCGACGCACGCCCATCCTACCGACCTGGCCTATCTGGTATTGGAGCAAGACGTTCCCGGCGTGACTCCAGTGAAGTTGGCACTCCACCGTGAGCGATGCGACTACGAGGCGATTGGTTATGGACCGAAGACGCGCGCCTCTTCGGTCACGGACGAACGCAGCCGTGCTTCGGTGTGCGCCAAAGCAGGATTCGATCCGAAAGGCTTCATTCAGGCCGTGGCCAACCAGGGCACTGTCTGCTTCGGATTCGGCGGCGGCCCTCTCAGCGCTCCAGGCGAGACCGAGATCATGGGAGTCTTGAGCTGGGGTGAGGCTTGGTGCGCCGAGGACTCCCAACGCGCGAACTACTTTTCCCCGGTCGAGCACCCCGAGAACCTGGAATTCGTGCGCGAAGCCCTCGCTGCCCGTTAGCGTCGTTACGGGATGATTTACCTCAGCGCCGAGCTCACCATCGCGCGAAAGCCCGAGCTCGTCTGGTCCGTGCTCGCCGACGTCGGAGCCTATGCTTCGTGGGTCGAGGGTCTCACCGAGGTCCTGCACGATACCGGACCGTCGTTTGCCGAGGGCGCTTCGTTCGACGTGACGTTTTCGCTGGCGAAGAAGAAGGTCCGCGCGACGACCGAGATCAGCCGCTGCCGCGAGGCGGTCATGCTCGCGACGGAGACCCGCATCCGTGGCCGCCTGTCGCTGCTCGATCGGATCGAGCTTGCTCCCGTGGCCGAAGGCACGAAGCTCTCGGCCTTGAGCGAGCTCGTCCAAGACGCGGGCGTCCTACGACTCTTCTCGCGGTCCTCGGGGCTTCTTGGTGCGTCGGAGCCCGAGCGAGCCCCACAAAAGGTCTACAGCCGAAGCTTTCGGGCCTTCAAGCTCCTCGTGGAAGCACGCACGGCCGCGCCCTACCGGTGAAAAGAAGCGCGTACTCTCGTACGATGTTCGGCATGGAACGCGGTCGCACTCGATTGGTTTTGGCCTCGGCCTTCGCGCTCGGCGGGGCGCTCGTGGCGTGCAAGTCCCCGTCACCGTCTCCGGTGGCCATTTCGCCGAGTGGGTCCTCGAGTGTGCCGTCCGTCGCGGTCGCCGCATCCTCGTCGCCGACCTCGGATGGCCCGTGCGACGGTGCGCCTTGCGAGACGTTCGCGACGGCCGAAGAAGCGATTGGCAGGCTCGTGGCGAAGGGACCTCGTGTCATGGCGTTCGGTGAGGCCCACGCCCAAAAGGGTGGGCCGGGCGGTCCGTCGACCACCAAGCGTTTCACCGAAGGGCTATTGCCGATCCTCAAGGGCAAAGCCACGGACCTTCTCATCGAGCTTTGGGTCGCCAACGGGAGCTGCGGAAAGAAGACCGAAGCCAAAGTGGCCACACAACAAAAGGCCGTTTCGGCCCCGCAGGCCGAGACCAATCAAAACGAGTTCGTGACCTTGGGCAATGCGTCGAAGGCCCTCGGGATTCGCCCCCACGTGCTCGTGCCCCCGTGCGAAGAATACGCAAAAATCCTCGATGCGGGAGCAGGCGACGTGGACGTCATGCTCTCGATGATCGCGAGGCTGACGGGAAATGATATTCGGGCGTTCTTGGAAAAGACCGACGGCAAAGACTCCATATTGCTCGCCTATGGCGGAGCGCTCCACAACGACGTCGTGCCGAAAAAAGGACACGAGAGCTGGAGCTTTGGCGCCGAGTTTTCCGGAAAGCTCGGCGAAAAATACATGGAGGTCGACCTCGTCGTGCCGGAGGCCGTAAAAGACACTCCGGCGTGGCAGAGCCTTCCTTGGTATGGCAAGTTCAGGAGGGATCGGCAGGGCGACAAGGCCGTCCTCATGACCGTCGGACCGAGCTCGTATGTTGTCTTCTTCCCACCGTCCGCCGCTCGACCCGATGGCGGGTGAGCTCGTGCGAATGGCTGGGGCGGAAGCTCGAATCAGGGAGTGACGGTGCAGTCGAGGCTGCCCGTTGCGCCTTTGTACGCAACGGTGATGGTCGTGACACCTACGTTGACGCCCACGACCACGCCGCTCTTGCTCGCGGTGGCCGTGTCGGTGTTCGCCGAGCTCCATGTGGCCTCGGACGTTCGGCCGATGTCCACCTTCGTGCCATCGGTGAGCGTTGCGAGCGCTCCCATTTGCACTGACCTAGTGCGGCTCACGCCGCACGGTGAAGGCGAGAGCGCTATGGCGGAGACGCTCGGTGAGGACGTCGACGAGGCACAGCCGACACCCGAAAGGGAAGGGAAGAGGAAGAGGGAGGCAAAGAGGCTACGTGTGCTGGAATTCATAAGGTGGACCTCCTGCGAGCTTTGGGTCCAGAACGGACAGCGGCTTCGCTGCCTGGGGTAAGGCACTCTTCGTGCCAGGTTATGCGAGGGCCTCTGAGTGGAAAAGTGGCGCTATTATGCAGAATTCGACCGCCGCGAGCGCGACGGGTCCTTCAATACGAAGGACCCTTCAACCTGATTGGTCAAATCGGGCGATGATCTCCACCGGTCGCGAGTCGCCGTCGCATTCGGACCCACATGTCCGTTGTCGTCGCTCCAAGCGATGCGTGCGAACCGAGCGAAATCCTCGGTCCAAAACAAACCTGACCGGCGCTCTAGAGCGACTGGAAAAAGTCCCAGCTTGCCTGGGCGGCCTGAGACCAAATTCCGTGTCCGATGGCCGGAATCGGGCAAAACACCGCTGGCTTTCCGGACGAGCACGCGGGGTGTGCCTCGCAAGGCGAAGGCGTCGTGGCGGCTCGTGCCGGTCCGCAGCCGTTCACGTAGCCCCAGTAGGTGGCGCTGAACTCGCCGCCCGCGAAGCCGACCACTGGATCGTTCGTTCCGTGAAAGGCGATGAACGCGACTGGGGTCTGGCCGGGGCATTGCTGGAAGCCATTGGGCCACTTTCGGTTCAGGTCGCTCGGTTCATAGGGCGCACCTCCGGCGTGGGATGCGACCGCGCGGAAGAGGCTGCTCCTGCGGCAAGCGACCTGGTTTACGAAGTAGGCCCCGTTGCTCCAGCCCCAGCCGAAGATCTTCGTGGCGTCTACGGTGTACCGTGCCGACACGTCGGCCACCATGGCTTCGAGGAAGGCGATGTCTTTGTTCGTGTTCGCCGGAGAATAAAGATCCCAGTCCATGTTCTCCGCGTTGGGATAGACCAATATGGCGTTCTCGGCGCTGGCCGACTGGAACTTGAAGAAGCTGTAGAGGTTGTTTCCGTCGCCGCCGTTTCCGTGAAAAACGAACACGACGGGATAGGCCACTTGCGGATCGTAGGTTTTCGGGACTCGAAGGCCGAACGAGCGTGTCCGCGTTCCCACCGTGATGGTCTCGGGGGTGAGGTCGTCCGGTGGCGGGGGTGGGGTGGTGTCCGCCACGTTTCCGTCGGGGTCGGGCTTTGCGTCGGGGCCGGGAGCGCCATCCGGGGCAGTCGTGTCCAATCCACCATCCGAACCTGGATCGACCGATGCGTCGGTTTCGGTCGGGGCCGGTACGGAGCTCGAGCAGGCGGCGGCCGGGGCCACAACGAGCGCAGCGAGACCAAAAAACGTGAGCAGGAGAGAGCGATTCATGGGCAAGACTCCGCAGTTCCGGTGGCGGAATAAGGATCGGAAGGGGTGTATTCGTAAGGGGTGGGAGCTGGGAATCCGACCGCGGTGAGTGGATATCCGCGTCCTTGGCCACAGTGCCGAGCAAAGTCGTAGTGGTCCGTCGCCGTGTCGAGTCGGAAAACCCGAAGTTCGCGGTAAATCAAAGGCTCTCCGCGGACTGCACGGTCCGGCGAGCCTCCGCGCACGACGAACGCCGAGCCCGTGGCCGCTTGCCTTAGGATCTTGCCCCGTGCGGACTTGTCGATCACGAGGGCGGTGCTCTCGTCGACGGCTACGCCATACACGACCGGAAGCGGGCCCGGGACGACGCCATCCGCGACCTGGCGCGCCATGAATCCCACGAGCCGCCCCATGCGGTCGCGCACCGAAAAGTGCATGTCGGTGATGGTCTTTGCTAGGGGCGGAAAAACCAGCATGTTCTGCGTGAAGTGCACGGAGGGATCGAACGGATTCGCCATCATCGTCTTCGACGTGATCGACTCGGAGATGGCCAAGGTCGCGTCGTTTACGGAGGCCCCCAAGATGGCGCAGCCCGCGCTCGTGCCGCCGACCACGCCGCCGCGGTCGTAGAGGCGCTGCACCGCCTGCATGAGGGGAGAGCCTTTCCACGCGACGTAGTCTCCTTGGTTTCCACCAGCGAAAAAGACCACTTCGGCGGCGTCTACGGTGCGCGCGGCAAACGCGAGGTCGGTGGGGGTCGCGTTCGGTGGAATGCGGAGAGTCTGCACGGAATTCCAAGACGTGAGGCCGTCGAGGTAGGCGTCGTAGCCGTCGGCTCCACTGGCGCGCAGGACGAGCACGTCGCCTCCGCGGCCCGTTCCTCCGACGACGACGTCGTGCGCCCACGTGAACGACGCGTCCACGTCCGCACCGCCACCGACGAGAACGAGCCCCGGGCCTCGTGCCGGGCGGGAATCGTCCGCGGCCGACCCACGCCGGGGATAGGCCGTGAGCGTGAGTGGAGCATCGGCGTCCGAAGGAACACGAGCGTCGGTTGGAGGGGAAAGCGCAGCGTCTTCGACGGCGGCGTCTTTGGGCTGGACGCTCGCGTCCTCGATCGGAAGGCCCTTCTTCGGCGAGGCTGGGGCGTTGCCCGTGGAGCACGCGCAAAGGAACGCCACCGAGAGCCAAGCCCGCATGCCCAAAGTCTAGCAAGTATTGCGGGGAGTGTCGCAGAAGTGCGACGAGGCGCGTCACGGTGGCGCTATCACGTTGTCGTTCGTGGTGTGGGCGTGCGCGAGCGTGCCCACCGCCGGTGTGGAGCCACCGGAGACGCCAGAGCCCGTGCTCCCCGACGAGTGCGACGCTCCGAATCCCGTAGAGCCCACCAAACCGAGGCCCTGCTCGCAAGGAAGCGGAAATTTCGGCGATGGACCACGGACGCGCTCGGGCTCCCTGCACGACTACACGAACAGCGGGGGTCGTCGCGCGGAGACCCATCGAAATCAATTGGACGGTTTCCGGTCGACCGCCCGGATTTGGCCAAAAGGCTCTTGAGGGTCGGAATGCTCGAAATGCCTTGTTCGCACAGCGGGTGCGCCTGGAGGGAGGGCTCTTGGGCGAATGCCAACGTGCCGAGCATGGCCATGCTCGGTGCTCGAGCTCACTCAGGACGGTCGTACCCGCGAGGGCAAGAACGCTCCGTGCCCGGCCGACCGCGCGTGCTGACGTTCGTGGCGAAAGAAGGCGAACGAAGTGTTCGTCGAGGCCTCGGTCGACAAAGTGGCCATCCCCGTCCCAGCGTCCACACGCGACGCTCGACGTGCCCGTCGCCGCGTCCGGGCCAGGTGGGGTGCGCTTTCGCCTGGTCGCCGGTCCGCGTCGACCCTGAACGCACGCCTAGTGACACGAGCGAATCCGCTTTCTTTCGCGGTGTTTCGCGCAACGTACAAACGTTCCTGAGCCGAATCGTGACCCGACGCGTGACCGTGGTATGAGGGCCACCATGGCCAGTCTCCCGATCCTCGAGTTCGTGCTCGCGAACTACAAGAACTTCAACTCCCGAGCCACCCGCGACGCCATCGTGGCGTACCACCGCCACATCCAGGCCGGCGGGAAGATGTTCTGGGCCGTGGCCG
>JAYUKI010000904.1:0-3125 GCA_043764595.1 Myxococcales bacterium
GGCCGTCGTCGGCGCTCTCGCTCTGTCCCCGATGGTGCTCCCCCACGAGGCCGTGGCCGATCCTATCCTGCAAGTGGGCGGCGGCGACGTTCGCGTCGAAGCCGAAAAGCTCGAAGTCGACGTTGCCGCACAGACGGCGGTGCTCATCGGGAACGTCGTGCTGGCCAAGGGCGATCTCAACGTGAAGTGCCCGCGCCTCGACCTCAAGTTCGATCACGCACCGCACTTGTCGTGGGCCAAGGGGTCCGGCGGAGTGGTGGCCGACGTGAGGGGCGTCCATGCCGAGGCCCCAGAGGTCGAGCTCGATCTGTCCAAGCAGGTCCTCGAGCTGCGTGGAGGAGTGAAGCTTTCGCGCGGACAAGGCTTTTTGCAGGCCGAAAGTGCGACGATCAACATCACGACAGCCAAGGTGACGGCCACGCAAGTGAAGGGCCAGATCCCGGTGCCCAAGGGCCCTTGAGCGAACCGCCGAGCTCCGATTCCGAGCCTGAAGATTCGCGCGAAGTCCGAGTCGAAGCGACCGACATCGTGGTCTCGCGCGCGGGCAAGAGACTTCTTCGGGGGGTCACGCTCGTTTGCCGCGCCGGTACCGTTACGGGTCTCTTGGGTCCGTCAGGCGCGGGAAAATCCACGTTTTTTCGAGTGCTGGTTGGGGAAGAGCGCGACCATCAAGGCCGCGTGACGCTCGACGGACACGACGTGACGGCCGATCCCCTTCACCTCCGCGCACGCCGCGGCCTCGGATACATGCCCCAAGGCCCAAGCGTGCTTTGGGACCTCACGGTCGAACAAAACGTGGAGACGTTCGTCACGATCGCTCACGGAAAGCCCAACCCGAAGCGCGTCGACGCGATCCTCGCGCAGGTGCTTCTCGAAGACCACGCGAGGACCCGTGCCGGTCTCTTGTCCGGGGGTGAACGAAGACGCCTCGAGCTCGGGCGAGTCCTCTCGGGCTCGCCTCGTGTGGTCGTCTGCGACGAGCCGTTCGCCGGCGTCGATCCGGCACAAGCCGCCAAGCTCGGGGATCTGCTCGCAGCCCTTGCCCGCACGGGTGTGGCCGTCGTGCTCGCCGACCACCACGTCGAAGAAGCGCTTCGCATCTGTACGCACGCAGCGCTGCTTCTCGACGGAACCATCGTCACGTCGGGTTCCCCCGACGATTTCCGTGCCCACCCTGTCGTTCAAGGGCGCTATTTGGGAACCCTTTCCACAGTCGGCCTTTCACCGCCGAAAGATCACCATTGACCGGCTGACCTCGGTCATGGCGAAACGCGCAAACGTCCGATTGTCAACGCAAAACGGACCTTGGCACGAATATCGCCCTCACTCCCGAAGGAAGCGTTAACCTTCCTGTGGGCCGCCTTTTCCGAACGCTCGAAGGACACGCCAATGGAGATCAAACAGCAACTTCGCCTGAGCCAGCAGCTGGTGATGACACCGCAGCTCCAGCAGGCCATTCGCCTCCTGCAGCTGTCCCGGCTCGAGCTCATCGACGAGATCCGAAAAGAGCTCGACGGGAACCCCGTACTCGCGGACGACGAGATCGATCCGCGCGCACGGAGCCGTGACCAGCAAGCCGACTCGGGAACGGGCAACGCGGAAGGCGAGCGCCTCGTCGATCGCATGGAGGAGCGCATGCGCGCGACCTCGCCCGACGCCAAAGCCGACGAGAAGCGGGTGCAGGAGATCGACTGGGAGCAGTTCCTCGAGAACCGCAATCTCCAGCAGGCGCTGCCGTCGAACCGGGGTGGTTTCGACGAGCTCCCGCCCATCGAACAGAACCTCACGAAACAAACCTCGCTCGCCGATCACGTGCGCTGGCAGCTCCAGATGAGCGACTTCACCGAGGCCGAGCGAAGGTTCGCGGAGCTCGTCTTGGGTAACCTCGACGAAAACGGCTTCCTCGACCTGAAGGGCGTCGATCGCCCCGAGGGTCGGACGCCCGACCTCACGATCGAAGAGCTCGCGACGGAAGCCGGGCTCGATCCGGAAGACTCCCCGGACGTGCTTCGCATCATGCAAGAGTGGGATCCCGTCGGCGTTTGCTCACGGGATTTGCAGGAGTGTCTGCGCGTGCAAGCCGAGATGTTCGGCTGCGACGATCTCGAGCTCACCATCATCGAGAAGCACCTCCACAACCTCGAGAAGCACAACTACCAGGCCATCGCACGCGACCTCAAAGTGCCGGTCGAAGAGGTGTACGAGGCGGTAAAAGAGATCCAAAAGCTCGAGAGCCGCCCCGCGCGGAACTTCTCCGAGATGGACGACAAGAGCATCGCCATCACGCCCGACGTCTACATCGTCAAAGACGGCGGAAAATTCGTCGTCACGGACAACGATCGCGGCGTGCAGCGCCTCTACATCAACGAAAACCTCACGAAGCAGATGCTCAAGGATCCGAACGCCAAGGAGTTCATCGGAGAGAAGCTCCGAAATGCTCAGTGGCTCATTCGTGCGATCGAGCAGCGCCGAAAGACGATCATTCGCGTGACCGAGTGCATCGTCGACAAGCAGCGAGACTTCTTCGAGAAGGGCGTGGCCCACCTCAAGCCGATGATCCTTCGGGATATCGCCGAGACGGTCGGAATGCACGAGTCGACCATCAGCCGTGTGACCACGAACAAGTACGTGCACACCCCTCAAGGGCTGTTCGAGCTGAAGTACTTCTTCAACTCGTCGATTCGCCGTGTGGCCGAAGAAGACATCGCTTCGGAGAGCGTGAAGCAGGCGATAAAGAAGATCATCGATGACGAGGACAAGCAAAACCCGCTGTCCGACCAAGCCATCGTCGAGCTGCTGACCAAAAGCGAGGGCATCCAGATCGCCCGCCGAACGGTCGCAAAGTACCGCGAAATGCTCGGCATTTTGGCATCGAGTCGACGCAAGAAGCACTTCTGACCGGCGCTGGCGTCGATCGCGGGCGTGGGCTGGGGGGGTTCGGCCACTCGTCGAGGAGCGTGCGCTTCCTCGAGCCCTGACGAAGGCAAGGCGGGCACGAATCGGACGGTTCACGAAAACGTGCGCTGACCGAGTTTTTTCGGACGCAATTGGCAAAAAGGTCTCTATGCTTTTGGAATGCCCGAGCTCAATCTCGGGTCTCCATGGAAGAGCCGTTCACCTCGAAG
>JAYUKI010000905.1:0-10803 GCA_043764595.1 Myxococcales bacterium
CGCCGTCGCGGAGGTCGTCCGAGGGCGAGAGGACGAGCTTGTCGTCTGCGGAGAGGCCACTCGTGACGATCCACGAGCCGTCGGCGTCGACGAAGTGCACGACTTTGAGGCGCAAGGCCTTGCCATCCACCACCTTCACGACTTCGTTTTGGGAGCCCACACGACGCGCCAAAGCGGGCACGCGGAGAGCCGAAACTTCGTCTCTTCCGTCGACGTGCGCGCGCACGAAGCCGTAGCCGAGCATCGGCGCTTTCGGATCGTTCGGTACTTCGATCTCCACCGGCGCGCGGCGCGTGGCTTGATCGAGCGAGGGAATCACGGCGATGACCTTCCCGGTCACCGTGCGGCCTTGGTACGTGACGTTGACCGGGGAATCGAGACGCACGAGCCCCGCGTCTTCTTCGCCAACCGAAGCACTCAAACGAAAGCGCGACACGTCCTCGACGCGAATGAGGGGCACTCCGGGATTGACCACGCTGCCGATGGCGGTGGGCGCTTTCGTGACGATTCCCTCGAAGGGAGAAACGATGGAGTGCATGCCTGCGCCTTGCTGCGCGAGCGACGTAGTGGCTTTTGCACCGTCGAGCTGAGCGCGGGCGAGGGCCACTTGTTGTCTGGCTTGTTCGGCCTGGGCTTCGGGGATCGATTTCGACGCCACGAGCGAATCGGTACGCTTCAGATTGTCCTCGGCGAGGGCGAGGTTGGCTTCGGCAGCCTTGGTTTGTGCAATGGCCTGATTGACCTGTGCACCCGCGCGGGAGGCATCGAGCACCGCGAGGAGGGCGCCGGACTTCACCTTGTCGCCCGTTTGCACGTTGAGCTTTACGAGGCGTCCCGCGAGCTCGAAGCCGATGTCCGCTTCGCGCCACGGCCTTAAGGTTCCGGTGAGCTCGACCCGAGGCTTCCAGCGCATGGGCACGGGCGAAGTGACCTCGACCGGGAGCTTCTTCGCGAGCTCGACGACCGTGGTCTCGCGCTCGGTGGCCGTGGCCTTCCTCTTGTCGAGCGATTTCACGACCTTCGAGCCCATGAGGCCCGCAAAGGCGAGCGTCACGACAAGGCCAATGACGAGGACGGCTCGGCCACCCGCTTTGGATGGTGCAGGGGTTTCCACGGCGCTCTCGGTCGGGTTGTGGGAGTCCATGACGGTTCCTTATTTGGAGGCGCGTGCGCGCGGCGCTCGGGCGGCTGTACGTCGTGCCTTCACGACAGGCTCGGACGGGTGGGGCTCGGGGATTTCGGGAATGGACACTTGGCTGACCTTCTGGTGCTCCCAAAAGGTGGGGTCGGCGGCGAGGCCAAGGCAGAAGATGCGGCGCGACGCGAGCAGCCAGTCCCTGAGCGGAGGCTTCTTCTCGCTCTGGAGCATGGCCTCGGCGAGCTCCCCGTGGGCGCCGACCATGAGGGTGGCCGTGAGATGAGGATCGAGGTCTTTCCGGTACACACCACGCTCGACCAGAAACTCGATCCAGCGACGAGCGCTCTGGTGGGCCTCTTTGCGAAAGGCGTTGAAGAGGTAGGCGTACTGGCCGTTGCAGGTGTGCAAAATGGCCAAAATGGCGCGATTTTGCCAAAGAAACTCGAACATTTGGACGTCTTGTTCGAGGCCCATTTCCATGAGCTCTTCTGTTCGAGTCGGAACGAGGTGCTCCGAAGGCTGGGGAATCATGCTGCCGCAGCGAGCGAGGAACGCTTCCACCACGTGCAGAAACGCCTCTTCTTTGCCCTCGAAATGAAGGTAAAAAGCCCCCTTCGAAACGCCCGCAAGCTTGGCAATCTCCTCGACCTTCGCCGACTCTAGGCCCTTCTTTGCGAAGACCTCTTCGGCGGCTCGGAGGAGAGCGATGCGGGTTCTAGGATCGGCGACTCGGGACATTTTTTGACCGGCCGGTCAGTTATAGGCACCCTTTTTCCCAAGGCAAGACGGGCGCGCCAAAAAGGCCTGAAATGCCTACCGTTCTCGCGATTCGGGCCGCGCTTTTTTTGGCCCAAGGGCTCCCGGCGTGCGAGCGCTACACCGATGACCAGTCGTGCCGAGCCCGAGCTCGTCGAGATTCGCAAGGCCGCCGAAACGTTGGCCAAAGACCGCGGCGAGCGGTTCTCCACGGCCCATGTGCTCGCGGCGCTCTCCGGCCGACCGGGCGACGCCCAGCAGCTCTTGGCGGATCGGAGGCTCGACGGCGACACCCTCCTTCGGGCCGCTCGCGTGGCGACGGACGCGTCTCCGGACGCGCTCGTGAAGGCGGTGACGCGCGCCCGCGAGTTCGCCCAGCGCGCATTGCAGCGCGCCCCGCTCGCGAAGGGCGAGCTCGACAACCGGGCGCCTACCGCGCTCCACCTCTTGTTCGCGCTCTGCCACGACACCACTTCGGCGGCCTACCGCGCGATGGTCCAGTGCGGAACGGACGTCGGCAAGCTTCGCTCGGCCACGCTTCAACTGGCCACGGGCGCGTCCCTTCCGCGAAGGCCCACCGAGCCTCCGATGCTTCGGGAAGGCGCGATTCCTCGCCGCGATGGCCCGACAGCTCTCGGTGAACGCTCGCGGGCTCCGCTCACCGGAACCACGACCCTCCCGGGTTCCGATACCGCCCGACCGCGTGCTCCGTGGACGACTGCGCGCGAAATCCAGCAGGGCTCCTCGCCTCCCCCGTCGGTGCAAGCGCCAGTCACCGTGCGCGCGCCATCGGCTCCGCCCCCCGCACAAAAGGTGGCCGCGCCAACCGCACACGCGAAGGCCAAGCGACCGGCCGCGCCGGTCACGGGAGAGGCCCGCTTCGAGCTCGATCCGAAAGCGTTCCCGCTCCTTGCGGCGATTGGAAAAAATCTAACGCTGATGGCCGCGCGTGGGGAGCTCGATCCGGTCGTGGGTCGCGACGAAGAAATCGAACGTACCCTCGACGTGCTCGCGAAACGCACGGCCAACAACCCATGCTTGATCGGACAAGCCGGAGTCGGCAAGACGAGCGTGGTCGCTGGGCTCGCGCGTCGCATTGCAGAGGGAAAAAACGTGGCTTCGCTGGATGACCGGCTGGTCATCGAAATCGAGCTACCCCAACTTTTGG
Organism: Myxococcales bacterium; assembly: GCA_043764595.1. Taxonomy (GTDB): domain Bacteria; phylum Myxococcota_A; class Polyangia; order Polyangiales; family Polyangiaceae; genus JAAFHV01. The sequence goes on from JAYUKI010000905.1 coordinate 3,063, forward strand.
CTGGAACCGCGGTGCGTGGGTCGCTCGCCGAACGCCTCTCGCAGATTCGCTCGGAGGTGAAAAAAGCCGGCGGACGCGTGGTCGTCTTCTTCGACGAGATCCACACGTTGTTCGGCCCCGACGCCGGCGACGAAGCCCAAGCCGAGCTCAAGATCGCGCTCTCGCGTGGCGAGCTGCCGTGCGTGGGCGCGACCACGACCGACGAATACAGGCGCTTCATCGAGAGTGATCCCGCGCTCGCGCGGCGCTTCTCTCCGATCGAGGTGGTGGAGCTAGGTCCCGAAGAGGCTTTCCTCGCCATCGAGCAGCTCTGCCCCGTGTACGAGAGCCATCACGGCACGGCTTACACGAAAGAGTCCCTCGCGCGCGCCATCACGTGGAGCGTTCGGTATCTGCCCGGGCGTGCACTTCCGGACAAGGCCATCTCCATTCTCGATTTGGCGGGTGCCCGTGCACGCCGACGCGGCGAGCGCAAAGTCACCATGGAAGGCGTGGCCGAAGTGGTGAGCGAGCTCTCCGGCGTGCCGGAAGAGAGGCTCCTCGAGACCGACGCGGATCGTTTGCTGCGCTTCGAGGAGCTGCTCGCCGAGCGCATCGTCGGACATGGGCCTTCGCTAGCCAAGATTGCCACGGTGCTCCGCCGGAATGCCTCGGGCTTCCGCTCGAAGAGGCCCGTGGGCACGTTCCTGCTCCTCGGACCTACGGGCGTAGGCAAGACCGAGACGGCCAAAGCCGTGGCCGAATGCCTGTTTTTCTCCGAGTCCGCGATGACTCGAATCGACATGAGCGAGTATTCCGAGGGCCACGCCATCGCGAGGCTCGTGGGTGCACCCCCCGGCTACATTGGCCACGACGCAGGCGGCCAGCTCACCGAAGCCGTTCGGCGACGGCCCTACCAAGTCATCTTGCTCGACGAGATCGAAAAGGCCCATCGAGACGTCCTCGAAGGCTTTTTGCAGGTGTTCGACGAAGGTCGCCTCACCGATGGAAAGGGCCGAACCGTGGACTTCACGAACACGGTGCTCCTCCTCACGTCCAACATTGGCGCGCACGTCTCCGAAGAAGAGACCCGCGAGCGCGGACGCATAGGCTTCGGAGCAAAGAGCCGAACCCGCGACGGAGCCGCCTACGACGAGGCCATGAGCGACGCCGCTCGCGCCGCACTTCCGCCCGAGCTCTTCAACCGCATCGACGAGATTCTCGCTTTTGCGCCTCTCGGCCGTGAAGAAGTGGCCGAAGTCGCGCGACGAATCTTGAAGGGTCTGTCGTCCGAGCTCTTCGTGCAACGCGGGGTCATGCTCGACGTCACCGAAGACGCCATTGGCGCATTGCTCGACAAGGGCGGATTCGACAAGAGCCTCGGCGCGAGGCCGATGCGCAGGACCATCGGGCGGCTCATCGAGGCCAAGGTGGCGGAGATGCTCCTTCGTGGCGAGCTTACGCGAGGGGACGTGGCGTTCGTCGATGCCGAGGCTGGCGCGGTGATTGTGACCGCGCGGTCATCCGGGAAAAAGCCCGCCAAGAGTGCGATTGCCTCGCTCGGAGCCTGAGCCGGACACGCCACTCCATCCGATACACGTGAAGAGCTTGCTGCGTGGACCCGAAGGTCGACCTCTCGCCGCTCCGCGAGCTCCACACGCTCATGTACATTCAGATTGCCGAGGCGAACATCCCGGGCGCGCGCGAGCTTCTCGGCAAGACCCATCCGGACATCGACATCCGCACCTGACCTTCGTGCGCCGAAGGTCCGCGAAGCGTTGGCATCCGGGCGCTCGGCGTGGACTTGCGTCACACGTCGCCCTACCCTCGTGGGCCATGGGGCGCCTCGAAATCAGCACACGAATCCGCGCTCCGGTGGAGCGCTGTTTCGATTTGGCGCGGAGCATCGACCTTCATCTCGACTCGACGGCGAAAACGGGAGAGCGTGCCGTGGCGGGAGTCACCTCCGGGCTCATCGGCCAAGGCGAGCAGGTCACTTGGCGGGCGCGCCACCTTGGCGTTTGGCAGCACCTCACGAGCCGGATCACGACGTTCGACCGGCCCTCGCACTTCCGTGACTCCATGGTCGAAGGCGCGTTTGCCCGCTTCGACCACGACCACTTTTTCGATGCGGACGGCGCAAGCGCCGAGGCTTGCGTCATGCGCGACGTCTTCGACTTCGACTCGCCCTTCGGACCGCTCGGGCGGCTCGTCGACCGAGCATTCCTCGATGGGTACATGCGAAATCTGCTGCTCGAACGCAACGAGCTCATTCGTGCGGTGGCGGAGTCCGATCGGTGGAAGAAGTACTTGTCGGAATAGAGCCTTCGTCGACCCTTCCACCGCGTCGACGTACACGTCGGGGCGACGAGGACGGTCCGTCCTACATCGGAATATCTGGGTCAAACGCAGCGGTTGATGCCGTTCAGCGCCGCGACGCGGTAGGCCTCCGCCATCGTGGGGTAGTTGAACGTCTGGGACGTGAAATACTCGATCGTGTTGTTCGGGTCCGGCTGCGACATGATCGCTTGTCCGATGTGCACGATCTCGGCGGCTTGGTATCCGAAGCAGTGAATGGCCAGGACCTTCTTCGTCTCGCGGTGGAAGAGGATCTTGAGCATGCCCACGGGCTGGCCCACGATTTGGGCGCGCGCCAGACTGCGAAAGAGGGCGTGACCGACCTCGTACGGGACCTTCTTCTGGGTAAGCTCGCGCTCGCTGGGCCCGAGAGAGCTAATTTCCGGAGTCGTGTAAATGCCAGTCGGCGTGTCGTGCGCGAATATTGGGCTGGCGGGACCTTCGATGAAGTGGGAGGCGGCCGCACGGCCCTGGTCGTATGCCGCACTGGCGAGAGCCGGCGGACCGATGACGTCGCCTACGGCATAGATCGTCGGTACGGTCGTTTGAAAGCGCTCGTTCACTTTGAGCTGACCACGGCTGTCGGGAGTCAGTCCGAGCGCCTCGAGGCCGATTCCCTGGGTATTTCCGGTGCGTCCGTTCGCCCAGAGGAGCAAGTCGGCCTTTATGGACTTGCCACTCTTCAAGTGCAGTATGACGCCGTCGTCCCGAGTCTCGACCCTCTCGTACTCCTCCATGTGGCGCAGGATCGTGCCCTGATCCCGCAGATGGTAGGCGAGCGCGTCGACGATTTCGTCGTCCAGAAACGACAGAAGCTTGTCCCGCGTGTTCACGAGAGTGACCTTCATCCCGAGGGTGCGGAACATCGACGCGTATTCGCATCCCACGACTCCCGCGCCATAGATGACTATCGAGTGCGGATTCCAATCGAGCTGGAGAATGGAGTCGCTGTCGCGGACGCGGGGGTGGTTGAGGTCGACGTCGGGTGGATGGTACGGACGGGATCCCGGCGCCAAGATGATCCCACGAGCCGTCATGCGGTTTCGCCCGCCATGGCTGGCTTCGACCTCGATCGTCGAGGCGTCGACGAGGCGCGCTATCCCGCGAACGACGGTAACCTCGTTGCGGTCGTAGAATCCGCGGCGAAGCTGCACCTGGGCCCTCACCACCGAGTCGGCCGAGCGAAGGAGCGCGGGAAGGTCAACCTGTAGGTTCGCCGACAACTGAGCGAGGAGTGGGTTCGCACGAAGCTCGGCCACGGTCCGAATCGAGTGACGTAGCGCTTTCGAAGGAATCGTGCCCCAGTGCGTGCACCCGCCGCCCACGTCGTGGTGGCGCTCGACGACAGCGACTTTGAGGCCGGCTTTCGCCGCTTGCATCGCTGCGCCTTCTCCACCGGGGCCGGAGCCGAGAACGACGAGATCGTAGTGGGTCGAGCAGCTATCCGGTTCCGAAGCCATGGTCATGCTGGCCGGAACCTACCACGCCGGCGCTCCGATCGGTCGGCCGAAGCGGTCCACCGCCGCGGCTCTGCCTCTACGGATAGACGTGCTCTTTCGCAATGACGCACGACTGGACACGTCTCCGAAACGCGCGCCAAAAGGAGTCGACACGTATGCGGAATGCATCCATCACGGCGGACCGTCGTACGCCACGCCGAGAGTCCAGGCTCGGCTCGACTGCGCGGCCGATCGTTCGGGTGTTCGGGGGCGCCACCCCAGCCGCTGTCGTTCGCCGCACCCGTCGAGCAACCCGTGAAGGAGTGCCACCTGGCACACGTGGTCGACATGAATTCCCTGAAAACCAGGGCCTTACGCCCGGCACGAAGGTTGCCTCATGTAGCCAACATGAGCACCTCGCTACGTCTCCATGCCCTCTTCGCGACTCTCCTAGGCGCCACGGCCGTAGCCGTCGGGTGCAACGGAACCGTGGCCGTCGAATCGGACGCCGGCACGAACGCCGATGGGGGTCCGGGCATCGATGGCGCGGTCCTTCCCGACGGTGCCGTACCGGACGCGCCTCCGCCACCACGCGACGGCGGGGACGGTGGCACGTTGCCTCCGTTCGATACCCGAGTATGCCTCACACAAGACGAGACCAATTTCCTTTTCCCCAAAGACGCGACACTAGCCGCGGACCTCGACTCGCTCGGCGGATACACGCTCCAAGGCGACTCGAAGCCGACCGGAATGACTGCGTCCGGGCACAAAGTCGGCACCGCCTGCGCTTCGGCAACGGATCCCGTCGCGTGCACCACCGAGCTCGACGCGTTCGATCCGACGACTCCCTATTGGAGCGGTTGCCAAGGATTTTGCCCGACCTTCCCTGCCTACCAGGTGCGTACGACGAAGGGCGCTGGCGTATCGGTCATTGGCAAACGTGAGGACGTGAAGAAGGCCTTTTTGCCCATCGATCGTCCGAGTGAGGCCGCCGCCGCAGTCCAGGCCATTCACTCCGTTGGATGCGAAGAAGGCAAGAACAACGTGCTCAAGAATGGCGACGGCTCGTACGACGTGAAGGTCCTCGAATTCCAGTGCACGCAGCTCCCGGCGGATCCGTCGAAGAGCGTCAATACGACGGACGAAATCGCGTATCGGGTTACGCGTGATGGCACGATCACCGAAGTCGCGCGCGTTCGGGTGAAAGAAGAAAAGAACGACTTCGGGTGCCCCGTGGCCGGTCGAAAGCCCATGGGCCTCCGGCCCGCGAACGAAAACGGTGGCTCGTGCGCGGGCCAGTACTTCGCCAAGATGGCCCATCTCGAAGCGGCGAGCGTCGTCGCGTTCTCCCACATGGTCGACGAGCTTCGGTTCCACGGCGCCCCCGAAGAGCTCGTGTCGCGCGCCATCGACGCCATCGCCGACGAGCGTCGCCACGCAGACGCCATTGGAGGGTTTGCCCACGAGCACGGCGCACGTGTTCCCGAGGTCGTGACCGCGCCCGCCCGAATGCGCTCGCTGCTGGAGATGGCCATCGAGAACCGGCGCGAAGGCTGCGTTCGCGAGACCTACGGCGCTCTGCTCGCACACTACCAAGCCCACGCTTCGACCGACGCCGCCGTGAAGCGTGCAATGCGTCTCATCGCGCACGACGAGACGCTGCACGCAGCGCTCTCCTGGGATCTCGACGCTTGGCTCGTGTCGAAGCTCGACGTCGCCGAGCTGGAGAAGGTGCGCGCCGCCGAGGTGGATGCGATTGATGATCTGGCGATCGAGTGCGCCCAACGCTTCGACGCAGAGACGCGCGCCGTCGTTGGTCTCCCGACCCCCGAGGTCGCACTCGACCTCTTCGCCAACATGCAGAAGGGTCTCGGCCTCGCGGCATGAAGCCTGGAGCTCGCTCTGCCGCCTAGCTGCGGCGGCAGCGTGAGCACCACGACGCGTGGAGCCGGGGCTTGGGACCCGCTCTCGTCGCCGCGCCTTGCCTACGACGCCCGGTCCTCGCCGAGATGGGCAAGTCGTTTCTGAGCGGGCCCTTAGGGCTGGCCGGCCAGGCCACGCAACGATCGAACGCGGTCGTGGAGCTTCTCGGCGCGCAGAAGCTCTCCCCTCGCCTGGGCAATGTCCGCTTCGGCCTCGAGGAGCGACGCGACATTCGCCAGCTTGCCGGGCCCAAGAAGCGCGAGAAGCGTGGTGTCGTCGAGGCGCGCGAGGTCCTTCCTCGGAATCCCAAGCGCGCCCGAGAAGGCACCTTCGAGCGTCTTTTCGGCTTCATCGTAGCGGCCCGCGGCCGAAGCACCTGCTGCGCTCGCGAGCGCCTCGGCGATTTGGAGAATCATCCGTTCGAGGTAATCCCGTGTCTGCATCCGTTCAACTCCTCGGCCGAAACATGCCGTCGCTCCTCCTCGGACAAGAGAACTAGACGCGCCATTCTCCGTTTTCGAACACGACGCGCTCGTCGAGCATTACGCGGTCGGTCACGACGAACGAGTCGACGTGATAGCGCGTCTCCCGATGGTTGAACTGCGGCTTCTTGTAGACGCCATGCCGCGCGCCCAAGGACAAGTGGACGCCACACACGCGCTCGAAGGCCGCCACGTCGGTCACGCGGCGTTCACGCGAGAAGGCCCGGTTCATTCCGAAGCCGAGCTCGCGGATCCACACGTCCCCTTCGTCCCTTCGAATCGCGGCGAGCACGAGATCGAAGTCGGGGGTCGAATCGATGGCCTCGACGACCCGCCCTCGCTCGACGACCAAGGTTATCGGCCGGTCAGGAGCGTTGAGGCGCATTTTGGTATCCGTAAAGGCATAGATCTTCGTGCGCCCACTCACGCGCTCGAGGTCACGAGCTTCGGTGAACACCTCTCCAATAGGGAATTGGCTACCGAAGTTCTTGAGACCCTCGAAGTGGCCGATGTTGACCTTCGAGACCTCGAATGGCGAGTCGAAACGAAGAGTCTCCCCCTCGCTCTCGACGACGGCGGAGAGTGCCACGTCCATGTTCGCTTTCAGCGCATGACCGATGGTTCGGTAGTAGGCCGGGTCGTACGCGAGCGCGTCGAAGAAGTGCTCAATCTCGACGCCTTCCATACGTGAAAGGTTCGAGTGCTCGATGACTTTGACGTCTCGCCTGTAGAGCTCCACTCGGATTCGGAGATCGGGAATCTTGAAAACGGTGGATTGGATGAGCACGGCCAAGTCTTTGGGGCCGAGTGCGTCGAGCGCTTCCCGCACGACGTCGAGAGAAGCCTCGTCGAAGACGACGACTCGGGCGCCAGGAAGCCCCTCTCGGTACGCCTCGAGAAGGAGCCGTGCGAGGTCGCTTCGGTCGTCCGCGAGAATGAGCGCCGCGTGTGATCCGTCGTGATCCATGGCGATCGTGAGGGTGTCCAGAACGTTTCGAAACGCCACGGCTCGATCGAACATGCAGCGGTCACTACCACGGCGCCGAGCGGGCTCCCAGGCGAGCCATCACGAGGGAACGGGAACGGGAACGGACGCGAAGCGAGCGCGTCTGGCGAGACGGGGTATCTGAAGGAGCTCGACACACCACCGTGCAAGTACCCGGAATCGTTCGCCGGGCGGCGCGCGCGTCCAAACGTACCGGGACTTGGCCGGAGCTTCGGGCAACCCGACGCCTGGATTCGACTCCGTTTGTGCGCCAGCACGACCCTTTCGACGAAGATGCGCTACGACTGGAGGGCTCGAGTCGTCGCGCATTCGTAGGATGGGCGACACGGGTTCGTTGCAGCAGGGAGACAATGAGGGGGAAATGATACGGCGCCCGCTTCTCTTCGTCGGATGGTTCGTGGCGCTTGCGAGCGCAACAGGCTTCGTCGCGTGCGGCTCGGAGCGCCAAGTCGTGCCCACCGATCCGGAAGATGCGGCGACGGTGACGCCCATCCCGACCGGGACGCTCACGCCGCTCTTCGCGCCGGACGCGGCCCCCTCTCGCGACGCGGCAG
>JAYUKI010000906.1:0-10799 GCA_043764595.1 Myxococcales bacterium
GTTTGCAGCAACCTCGCCCGTCTTCTTGAACGGAGCAGCGAGGATTTTTTTCATCTTGAGATGCTGCATGAGCCCGACCACGCCAGCGATCAGAGCCACAAAAATCAGGAAAAAGCCGAGGTATTGCACGTGACGAGTTCTCCTTCTGGCCGAGTTCTACGCGGGTTCCATAAACTTCTCCCTCAACAAATGGGAATTCTTCGATCCTTGGGGCAACCCCCCCCGTAAGATCCCGAATCCGCACGAAAATCAGACCTTCCCTGCAGGAGCCGTAACGCCTCCCTACGGGGCCATGACTCCCTTGCGCCTACACCTCGAAGAAAAATAGTGTGTTCCTATGGATTCCGTCGCTAGCCCTCCACTTTCGGTCATCGGCACCACCCTCCGTGAGCACGTGCTCGCGGGCATGCAGGCTGCGCCCGGCGCGACCGGCGAGTTTACCTCCCTCCTCAACCACGTCTCGCTCGCGGTGCGCATCATCAACTCCCGCGTGCGCTCGGCCGGGTTGGCAGGGCTCTTGGGCTACACCGGCGAAACCAACGTCCAGGGCGAACGCGTCCAGAAGCTCGACACCTACGCGAACGACGTGATGCTGAACGTCCTCCAGCGAAGCGGTCACTGCGGGGTCATCGCGAGCGAAGAGAACGAAGAGCCCATCTACTCGAACCACAGCGGCAAATACGTCGTCCTGTTCGATCCACTCGACGGCTCGAGCAACATCGACACGAACTCGTCCATCGGCACGATCTTCTCGGTGCTGCGCCGCCGCGAGCCCACGCCCATCGTCGACGACGCGCTTCGTCCGGGCCGCGAAATCGTCGCCGCGGGGTATGCCCTCTATGGCCCGTCGACCATGTTCGTCCTCTCGACGGGCCACGGCGTCCATGCGTTCACGCTCGATCCGAACGTGGGCGAGTTCTTCCTCTCGATGCCGAACATCCGCTGCCCGAAGAAGGGCTCGAGCTACTCGATCAACGAGGGCAACTACGCCCGGTGGTCGCCGCAAATTCGCAAGTGGAGCGACGCCATGAAGACCGAGGACAAAAGCCTCGGCCTCCCTTATGGCCACCGGTACGTCGGTTCCCTCGTCGCGGACGCGCACCGCACGCTCATGAAGGGTGGCATCTTCGCGTATCCCGAAGATACCGCGAACCCCCAAGGCAAGCTGCGTCTCCTTTACGAAGCAAACCCCATGGCGTACCTCTTCGAACAAGCCGGCGGTGCAGCCACGACCGGCAAGCAGCGCGTCCTCGACGTGCAACCCGTCACGGTGCACCAGCGCGTGGGCCTCGTCCTCGGCTCGACCGAGGACGTGACGCTCTACAAAGAGTTCATGGAAGGCAAACGCTGAGGCGCTCTCGCCCGACCTTGCGCCGTGCGACGCGGGGCACTCGAGATCCTTGGCAAGAGGCTAGTTCGCCCGTACCACTTGAACCAATTGGTGGATTGTGGTTCAAGTGCGGCGTGCCGCCATCGAAGAGCCCCCGTGCGCCGAGGTCGTTTGCCATCGCGGCCGCCTTTGGGCTCGTCACGACCGCCATGTCCTCGGCCCAAGCGCGCTGCCCGGACGAAAAAGACACCACTCTGTGCGAGCCCCACGTCGCGATGTTCGTCCCCACGGTGACGGGCAACGCGGCGTTTCCGCGCGGTCTTGGTGCGCACCTCGGGGGTGGGCTCGAGATCCTCTTTCTTACTTGGAAAAACGATCTCGACTCGCCGGGGCCGTCGGACGGCAAGATTCGCCTCGATGCCGCGATTCTCGTCTCCGAACGGGATAGCGCGCGCCTCATGGTTCCTTTTCGTCTCGGAGCGGCCGTCTCGTTCGAGCGAAACGCGAGCCGGTCGTGGTTCGTTCCGTATTTTGCCGCCGACGTGGGCGGCATCTACGAGTCCGTTCTGAAGACGCGCATGTTCGCGGACGCGGGGCTCGGCCTCTATTTTTTCCACACGCGCACGATCAGTGTCGACTTCGAGGGCACCTATGTCGTGCCCTTCAGCGCCGTGAACGAGCTCCACGGTCCGAAGCTCCAGCTCTCGGCAAGCTTCGCACTCTGGTGAACCAGGAGGCCACGGTGATCCGTCTTACGGTGAACGAAAAAGAGGTCTCGGTCGACGCCCCGCCGGACACTCCGCTCCTTTGGATCTTGCGCGAAGAGCTCGGTCTCACGGGCACGAAATTCGGTTGCGGCATGGCCCTGTGTGGCGCGTGCACCGTCCACGTGGACGGCTCGCCCGTGCGCTCGTGCATGGCGCGTCTCGAAGAAGTGGCCGGCAAAAAGGTGCTCACCATCGAAGGGCTCGCGGCGAGCGGACCGCGAGGCGAGAAGGGACTTCACCCCGTGCAAGAGGCCTGGCTCGAGGCCAACGTGCCTCAGTGTGGCTACTGCCAAGCCGGCCAAATCATGAGCACCGTGGCGCTCCTCCGGAAGAAACCCGATCCCACGGACGACGACATCGACCACGTTCTCTCGGCGAATCTCTGCCGCTGTGGAACCTACCCGCGCATTCGCAAGGCCGTGCACCTCGCCGCCCTGAAGACCAAGAAGCTCGGAGGGCCACCGTGAGCGAACGGCACGACACGCCCGTCCCGCCTGCGCGGTCCGCCGAGCCCGCCCAGCCCGCGCTTGCGTCACGCCGCGATCTCTTCAAGGTACTCGCGCTCGCCGGCGGTGGCATGGCCCTGGGATTCGAGCTCCCGGGCTGCGCACCTGCAAAAGTACCTTTCCCCGCGGCTGGAGACTTTGCACCGAACGCCTGGCTTCGCATCACCACCCAAGACCGGATCTTGTTCGCGCTCGACCGCGTGGAGATGGGGCAGGGCACCACCACGTCGCACGCTACGCTCCTTGCCGAAGAGCTCGACGTCGATCCGCGGCGCCTCGAGGTGGTGGCCGCGCCTGCGCACCGCGCCTACGACAACCCCGATCCGGCCCTCGGCTTTCAAATCACGGGCGGCAGCAGCAGCGTCCGTGAGTCGTTCTTGCCTCTGCGAAAGGCCGGGGCCACGGCACGCGAGATGCTCCGTCGTGCCGGAGCCAAGACCTGGAGCGTCCCCCTCGGCGAATGCACGGCCGTGGACGGCCTGGTCGAGCACCGTCCCTCGGGAAAAAAGGCCAAATACGGCGATCTGGCCACGGTCGCATCCACCCTTCCGATCCCTACCGAGACGAAGCTCAAGGCCCAGGCCGAGCTCCGCTTCATTGGAAAAAAAGTCGACCGCTTGGACACGCGTCCGAAGGTCGACGGCTCGGGGATCTACGGGATCGACGTCACGCTCCCGGGCCTTCTCACGGCGGTGGTGCTTCGTCCGCCGTCCGTAGGTGGAAAGGTCGTCTCGTTCGACGCCACAAAAGCCAAGGCTCTGCCAGGCGTGATCGACGTCGTGAAAATTCCGTCGGGCGTCGCCGTCGTGGCCACCTCGTACTACCGCGCGCGCGCCGCATCGAAGTCCGTCGACGTTGCGTTCGAGGACGGCCCGAACGTCTCCACGGACAGCCTCCGCAAAGCCTTCCAGACCCGTCTCGATTCGCCCGCGAAGGTGTCCCACGCGCGGGGCTCGGTCGCGTCGGTCTTCGAGAAGGCGTCGCGAAAGCTCGAAGCCCGCTACGAGGTGCCGTACCTCGCCCACGCGACCCTCGAACCTCAGAACGCCACGGTGCACCTCCACGACGGCGTCTGCGAGATTTGGGCGCCCACACAGTCGCCTGGTCTGGCCCGCGAAGTGGCGCATGGAATCACGGGCATCGCGCACGACAACATCCACGTCCACACCACGCTCATTGGCGGCGGTTTCGGGCGTCGGCTCGCGCAGGACTATGTCGCGGAGGCCGTGCATGTCGCGGTCCGCGTGAAGCGGCCCGTGAAGGTGCTGTGGTCCCGCGAGGACGACATGACCCACGATCCGTACCGCCCAATGTCCGCGCACGCCCTCGTGGGCTCGCTCGACGCCGCGGGGAACGTGAGCGGCTGGCAGCATCGCATCGTCAGTCAGTCGATCGTGGCCCACATCGCCCGCGACTTCGTCACGGTGATTCCGCCGAACGCCATGCCAGGCGTACTCAAGCTCGCCCTCGCCCGAACCGGCGCGGCTCTTTATGGCTCGTCCGCGGTCGAAGACTCGACCAGCGTCGAAGGCGCCGCCGACCTGGCCTACGCGATCCCAGCGTTTCGAGCCGAATACGCCCCCGTCGAGACCGGCGTGCCCGTGGGGTTTTGGCGCGCGGTAGGGTTTTCGGAGAACGTGTTCGTGGTCGAGAGCTTCTTGGACGAGCTCGCGCACGCCGCCAAGGCAGACCCTCTCGCGTTTCGCTTGGCGCTCTTGTCGGAGGCGCCCCGAAACCGGCGCGTGCTGGCCCTCGCCGCAGAAAAAGCAGGCTGGGGGAAGCCCACGGCAAAAGGGATATTTCGCGGTCTCGCCCAGACCCGAGCCTTTTCGACGTACTCGGCGCAGGTCGCCGAGGTGTCGGTCGAAGAAGGCGCGATTCGCGTGCACCGCGTCGTCGCCGCGGTCGATTGCGGAACGGTGGTGAACCCCGACATCGTGCGCGCGCAGGTGGAAGGCGGCATCATCTTCGGCCTCTCGGCGGCACTTCACCAGCAAATTACCCTGTCGAAGGGCCGCGTTCGCGAGACGAACTTTCACGAGCTCAAGCTCCTTCGCATGCACGAAACACCCGAAATCGAGGTGCACATCGTGGACAGTCAAGAGCCACCGACCGGCATCGGCGAGCCCGGTCTCCCGCCCATCGCCCCCGCCGTGGCGAACGCGGTCTTCGCGGCCACGGGCATCCGCTTGCGAAGGCTCCCACTCTTGGCCTCGCTCGCCGAGCACCTCGCGGGACAGCGATGAGCGAGCTCTTTGCCATCCTCGAACGTGTCGGTATCGAACGTTCGCGCGGGACCAAGGTGGTGCACCTGGCCACGCTGGTCGCGACCGAAGGCTCGACCTACAGGCGTCCCGGTGCGCGCACGCTGTTCGTGCCGGACGAATCGGAGAAGGGCTACACCTCGGTGGGCCTCGTGAGCGGAGGATGTGTCGAAGCCGATCTCGCGCTCCGTCGTCGAGGCGAAGGACCGCGCATCGAGCTCCACGCCTACGACTTGGATGCCGATGGCGACGCGCTCTTCGGCCTTGGCCTCGGCTGCAAAGGGAAGCTCTGGATCACCCTGGAACGCGTCGACCTCTCCCAGCCGAACGATGTGCTTTTGCGCCTGTCCGAACGCGTGCTTTCGAATGAATATCCTGGGTATTTCGTTCACTTTCTGGACGCGGGCGACCTCGAGAGCTCGACGTTCGTGCCCACCCAAGAGGACGCCGCCGCGCTCGCGAACGGAGCCCCCGTCTTCGTCGAGGACTTGCCTTCGCGCACCCGTGTCGTCGTGTTCGGTGCCGGCCCCGACACCCACCCGCTCCTGGCGATGTTCGGAACCTTGGGGTGGGAGCGTGTGGTCGTCGATCCTCGGCCCGGACTCCTCGCGAGCCTTCCCGCTTCTCTCGTCGAACGGACCCAGGTCTGCCCCATCGATGGCCTCGCCGACATGGCGGCGTCCGTCGTGGCCGACGCCGCCGTCGTGATGACTCACCATTTCGAGGCCGACACCGGAGTGCTTTGCGGTCTCGCCCGGGCACGCGGCTCGGCGCTCGGAAAGCGCCTCTCGTACATAGGACTGCTCGGCCCATCGCGTCGACGAGAAGACCTCTTCGCGGAGCTTGGTGGCGCCACTCGCGAATCGCTCGAAGAGTTCGTGTTTGGTCCGGCAGGGCTCGATCTCGGTGGAGACGGGCCCGAGGCTGTGGCCCTCTCGGTGGCCGCCGAGGCCCACGCGGTGCTCCGAAAGCGAACCGCACGATCCCTCCGAGCGCGCCTCGGAGCCATCCACACGGAAACCGGTCCGCTCGTGGCCGTCGTGCTCGCGGCAGGGGAATCGAAGCGTTTCGGTGGCGCCAAAGCCTTGGCTCCATTTGGAGGAACGTCGCTCCTCGGCCATGCGGTCGGCGCGCTTCGAGGTGTGGCCGGCGTGTCGGACGTGTCGGTCGTCGTCGGTGCACGAGCGGATGCCGTGGCTGCCGTTGCCAGCTCGCTCGGTGCGCGTGTCGTCGTGCACCGCGAGTGGGCGTGCGGCATGACCTCCACGCTACGGGCCGCGGTCGCCGACGCCAAAACCCTGGGAGCAAGCGCACTCATCGTGTGCACGGTCGACCAAACCGCGGCCACACGAGGACACTTCGCGCGCATGGTCTCCGCCTACCGCGATCGCAGCTCTCTCGTGGCCAGCGGCTACGCCGGGACGCTCGGCATTCCGGCCCTCTTTGGCAGCGATCACTTCGACGAGGTGCTCCGTCTCACCGACGAAGAGCGTGGCAAGGACATGCTCGAGCGTCACGAGCGTTCAGGCGTGCTGCGCGTGGTGCCTCTCGAAGGTGGGGAGCGCGACATCGACACACGCGCCGATCTTGCCGCGGCAAACGGCGTGGCGCACCGCGTGGGGGCCCCATGAGCCCGCGCCGTCTCACGGCCGTGCTGACCGCCGTAGGCCTCGTTTTGGGGCTCACGTTCGCGTGGCGCGCGCCGGCCCAATCGATGCCCGAGGGCGAGGCCGCGTACCTCGTCGTCCACCGTGTGCTCACCTCCCCACGTTGCCAGAACTGCCATCCGGTCGGCGATGCTCCGCTCCACGGCGAGGTGGGCGTTGCACACTCGATGAACGTGACACGCAAGAGCCCCGAGTCGGGGATGCCGTGCACCACCTGCCACCGGGCGAAAAACGGCACGACCCCGGGCTCACCTCCGGGCGTCACGCCGGAGTGGCGCATGCCCTCGCGCGAGCATCCCCTGGTGTTCCAAGGCAAGACTCCGCACGATCTCTGCGAGCAGCTCAAGGACCCCGCGCGAAACGGCGGGAAGACTCTGCCTGGGCTGATGGAGCACGTCGAACACGACACCCTCGTGCTTTGGGGATGGGCTCCGGGCCCCGGCCGCAGCGTTCCGCCCGTCTCCCACCAGACCTTCGTCAAGGCCATGGAAACATGGACAAAAGCGGGAGCTCCGTGCCCGCGCTGACGACGCCGCGAGCGGCCCAAGGCCGACTGCAGTGTGCACAATGCACTCGTTTGCGAGGGCGCTCGTGACGGATCTTCGGATCGCCTCTCCCGAGCGCGGTTCGTTTCCCGCGCTCGAAGGCGGCCTCGTGTACCTCGACAGCGCGGCCACGACCTTGAAGCCGGTGTGCGTTGCCGAGGCCGTAGCCCTCGCGTACCGGCAGGGCACCGGCGGAGTGCATCGTGGCGTGTTCGGGATCGCCGCGAGCGCGACGATTCGGTTCGAAGAAACGCGTGCGAAAATCGCCTCGTTCGTCGGCGCGAAAGCGAACGAAATCGTGCTCGGCCGAGGCACCACCGAAGCCCTCAATGTCGTCGCGCGTGGTCTCGGCGAGGTGCGGCTCCGTCCCGACGACGAAGTCCTGGTGTCCGAGCTTTGCCACCACGCGAGCCTCGTCGCGTGGCAGCTCGCCGCGCGTCGGGCTTCGGCGAACGTCGTCGTCGCGCCCATAGACTCCGAGGGCGCGCTCCACAACGATGCGTTGGCGACCCGCCTTTCCGAGCGCACCCGCGTGATCGCGTTGCCCCACGTGTCCAATGTCACGGGAGCCGTCCTCGATGTCGCCGCGGTCGCGGAGATGGCGCGCTCGCGAGGGGCGCTCTTCGTACTCGACGGGGCTCAAGCCTTTCCCCACCTCGACCTCGACGTGTCTTCGCTCGGGTGCGACGCGTACGCCTTTGGCGCGCACAAAGCGTACGGACCCAACGGCGTCGGAGTGCTGTGGGCCCGCCACGCGCTGCTCGAAGAGCTCCCTCCGCTTCACGGCGGAGGGCACATGGTGTCCGAGGTCACGCGCGAAGGCCCGACGCTGGCGCAGGTTCCCGCGCGCCACGAAGCCGGCACGCCGAACGTCGAGGGAGTGCTCGGGTTCTCCGCCGCGCTCGAGTTCCTCGCTGCAGCGCGCACACGCGGATCCCACACGCGCGAGAAAGCGCTCGTCGCCGAGCTCGAGCAACGCCTCTCGGCGCTCCCTTTCGTTCGAATCCTCGGTCGGCCAACGTCGCGAGTCGCGCTCGTTTCGTTCGCCGTCGAAGGCGCGCACGCCCACGACGTCGCGAGCTTGCTCGACGGGGAAGGTGTGGCGGTCCGGGGCGGACGCATGTGCGCGCATCCCTTTTTTTCTCGAATGGGCGTCAGCGAAGCGCTGCGTGCATCGCTCGGCGTCCACAGCGAATCGGCCGACATCGACGCCCTCGTCTCGGCGCTCGAGCACGCCCACGAGGTCCTCGGATGAGCGTTGGTCCGGCACGTTCGCTTTACAGGTCGACCGTGCTCGCACGTGGGAAATCCCCGCGCCATCGAGGGCTCCTGGGCGATCCTCGCGCCCGCGTTCTTCTCGCGGAAAACCCGCTCTGCGGAGACCGCGTGAGCCTCGAGCTCGTCGTTCGGTCCGAGCTGTCGCTAGCGTTCGATGGGCACGCGTGCCTTCTCTGCGTCGCGTCGACCGATCTTCTCGCGGAGCTCGTCTCGGGCGCGTCGCGCGAGCTCACGGTGGTGCGGATCCGGGGCTTTCTCAAGATGCTCGAAACCGGCGAAGGGAGAGCTTCGGACGAGCTCGCCGCGCTGCTCGAGGTTCGTGCCCTACCCATCCGAGTGGCATGCGTGCGGCTCACCTGGGACGTGCTTCTCGGCGAGCTCGTGGGCATGAGTGTCGACGGGATGCCGACGCGATGAGGTGCTAGCCTTTCTTCCAGCCTCATGAAGAAGCTCCACGCGTGTCCGAAGTGTTCGGGCCGGAAGATCTGGGTGATCGAGCCCCTTCGCCTCGCGGACGAGACGAAAGATGGTCGCGCCATGACGCTCGTTCCTCACCAACCCGAGGCCGCAGGCGGCTTTTTCCGGGTCGCGCGCATGAACCCGAAGGGTGAGGTCGATCTCTACGTGTGCGACGGCTGCGGATTTTCCGAGCTCTGGGCACGCGGCGTGAGCGAGCTCGTGGAGGACCCCGCAACGGGCGTGAGGCTCCTCGACTCGAGCGCGAACAAAGCCGGTCCCTTCCGATGAGCCTCGGTCTTCGTGACGTGTCCGGCGCACGCAAGGTGCTCATCGGTGCGACGTCGGCGCTCGCGGTCGCCGGCTCCCTTGTCGCGTTCACTCCACTAGGCGGCGAGAGCTTCCACTGGTTCCTGATGCTGCCGGTGGCTTGCCTCGTGCTCGCGGCGGTGGCTGCGCTGCTCGCTCCGCTGCCAATGCAGCTTTTTGCGCGTGCGGTGCAGTGGTCGAACCTCGGTCTCGGAGTCGTGCTCACGATCCTCGGCACCGGACGGGAGCGCGCGGGAGGAACGTACTTGGCGCTCGGCTGCGGAATCGCGCTCCTCTCGATGGGAAACCAAGGGCTCGTCGAGGGGGAGCGTCGTGCCGGCTTCCTGCCCGCCGCGTTCCGGAGCTCCCTCTTGCTCCTCATGGTGCTCGCTCTCGCCGACGCGCAGTCGTTCGCCCTCTTCGGTGCGGCACGATTTCAAGACGGCGTCTTCGGGCCCCTCTTGGCCGCCGCTGCGCTCGCGCTCGCCGTCGGATTCGTACTCCTCATGCGCATGTCGCTCGCGGGGCTCGTCCTGAACGTCGCCACGTGCACCATCGTTCTCGTGGCCTCGTTCCTTTTTCGTAGTGGGCTCGGCGAGCTGCCCACCGTGGTGGGCGCCCTCTGCGTCGTGCATTTGCTCGTGGCCATCCCCACGGCGCTCTCCGTCCTTCGAGGCAAGGAGCTCATGGCGCTTGGCCCGCGCTTCCGCGGGATCGTCGCTGCCACGATCGTCATCGGCTTGATGGCCAGCGCGGCGATCACCACGCTCCTGCGAAGCTCCTTGTAGGAGTCTTTCACGAGCCGGAAAAAGTAGGCCTATTTCGCCTTTGGAAGCGGGACCTTCACGGACTCCCGTTTGGCCGTCGTGCCGTGCCCCACCAGGAACGGCATGGCGAGCTTGCGCTTCACGGGGACACACACCGAGTGGCTCTCCGAGTCGCAGACAACGAGGTCGACGTCCCCAATGAGCATGGCCTCGGGCGCGCCCTTGGTGGCCACGACACGCACGTCGAAGCCGTCGCTTACGTCTTTGCCCTTTGCGCGCATCTCGGGCGGCACTTCGGCCAGCCCCTCGCTCGTGGTCCATCGCACGCGGAACGGCGCTTCGTCGTTCACGGCGGTGCCGGCGGGCGTGTCCCACGTCACGTGAACCGTCGTCTCGACCTTGTCCGAAATGTTCACCACGGGCACCTCCACCTTTTCGTGGGGATCGTGTCCCGGTGGCTTCGCGCTGGCCGAAGCCGTGACCGTGGGCGGTACGTTCGAGGCGGAGTCGGTGGAGGTCTGGACGGCTTCGGAGCGCGAGCACCCCGCCATGCCGATCGTCCCGACGAGGAGAACGAGAACGCACGCCGACGAGGCTTGTTGAGTACGGGGCACGTCCAAGAACCGTCCTTGGGGCAAATCGTTCCCACGCGGTCGAAAAAAGAACGCCTTCATGTCCCGAACGGAATGTTGATCGAGCGTCGATCCCACAGACCGCTTTCGCCCTCGCTGGCTTGCGCGCCGCCGCCGTCGTCGGAGGCCCGTCCGAAGAAATCGAGAAGCTCGTCGCGTCGCGCTTGGGCGTCCGCCCGCCCCATCTCGATGAGCCTCCGGCAGAACGGCCCGTCGAACAGGAGGTAGCTCGCGAGGTCCGATTCTTCGCCTGCGCCGATGTCGAGTAGCGAAAAAAG
>JAYUKI010000907.1:0-3120 GCA_043764595.1 Myxococcales bacterium
GCACGTGTCGTAGTCCTTTGCGGTGACTTCGGTGCGGTCGAGGCAGAACGTGCTCAACGTGACCTCGTGCGTCGGCTTCGAGAGCGCGTCGGGCTCGAGATCCCGAGCGCCGAGGACGACCGAGGCTCCGGCGATGAGCACCATGTTGGGCGGGCACGTGGCGGGCTGCACCAACGAAACCGTCGGAGCAGCGGAGGCGACCGAGGGCGATGGAGACGCCACCATTCCGGATGGCCCGGACGGCGGGGTGCTTCCCCCGCGGGCAACAATCGCCACGCCAGCCACGAGTGCGAACAGCGCGGCGCCTCCCCCGAGAATCATTCCGAGCTTCGACTTGGTTTTTTCGCTCGCGGGTGCAGCCAACGCGAGCGCGGCTCCCTTGGGGTACGTTCCGGACGTTTGGTTTGGGTCGTCGTTCTTCGGCGAGGGAGCATACGCCGTCGCTTCGAGCTCGACGGAAACGGACGGTCCGGTGGGCCTGCTCGGCTCGCCCCCGCCCTCCCCCGCGCGTGCGCTGCCATCGAGCAGTCCCTTCGGCGCATCCGGAGGAACGAGCTCGAGAAAGGCACGTACGGCTTCGCCAGCCTCTTGAAAACGAGCCTCGGTGTCCCGGTTCACGCATCGGCTGAACCAAGCGTCGAACCCCGGAGGGAGCGCTACGTTGCACCCGAGCTCGGCCACGCGCACCGTGGCAAAGGGGATGTTTCCAAGCACGATTTCCCGCAGCAAAGAGGCAATCGAGCCATCGGCCTCGCGCCAAAAGTGGGCGCCCGTGAGAAGCCGAAACACGATGAGGCCGAGGGCCCAGACGTCGCTCGCCGGGCGGATTTGCCCAGCACGTTCCGTCTGCTCCGGAGGCATGTAGAGGGGCGTTCCGAGGGGCTGCGTGGCGCCGTGCTGGCTTCCTTCGACGAGCTTTGCGATTCCAAAATCGAGAATTTTGGCGGTAAACGCGGCGTTGCGACGGCGCGACGTGGATAGGAAAATGTTCTCGGGCTTGAGGTCGCGATGAACGATGCCCTGGGCGTGCGCGAGCTCGAGCGCATGCCCCACCTGCGAGATCACCTCGGCCACGTCGCCGAGCGGCAGCGGCCCGAGCCGCATGCATGCGTCGTCGAGGTCTTCGCCGCGCAAGAGCTCCATGACGAGGAACGGCGCGCCGGACGTCGTGTCGATCCCGGCCGTCACGATCTCGACGACATGATCGCTGTCGACGGCCGACGCCGCGCGAGCTTCGAGCACGAAGCGCTCGCGCGTCGCGGGATCCCCGGTGAGCTCCGCGGCCATGACCTTCAGTGCGCGCTGCTTTCCAGTGCTCAGCTGATCGACGACATAGACCGCGCCCATCCCGCCCGAACGCAACGCGCGGACGACCTTGAAGTCGCCGCCAAACATTGCTCCGGGAGACAACTCCGCTCCGCTCAAAAGGACACCTCGCGGCCAGATAGTGACACGAATCAGGCACTTCCCGATCGCCGAACGTTCGGGCCGCGCGGGTTCTGCGGGGTCGTGATGGGTGCGAACCCGGCCGAGCTCCGCAGGGCAGCATCGTCCGCAACGTTCTTACGACGGACGGGCACGACGGTTTCGGTCCGCACACGTAGTTCGACCACGCCCCCCGAATGGACGAGCTTCGAGGTTCGGGCGCCGGCCAAACTGTGGGTCCTTTCGAATCCACAGAGCTCCGAGAGACGAGGGGGAAGGACGGGCCGGCCCGATGGCGGAACCGCACACGCGGGAGCTTCGGGGCATCGAGGCGAACGAAGGGCCCTTGAAGGCCTTGCTGGCTCCCCGTTTTTCGCCTGCCAAAGACGCGGTATCCTCGTCCCCATGCCACCTGCGCGCATCGTGCCCGCCGTCGCCCTTCTCCTCGGGATCGTGCTCGGCTGCAACCGCACGACGATCAAAGATCCACACGAGGTCAACGGGCAGGTCTTCTACACCGAGCACACGGCGCCGAGCTTCTCGGACACGCTTTCGTCGTCGGTTCAGCAAGGGTGCGAGGGTGGCGTCCGCGAGGACGAGCGCGCCTTGGAGAAAGTGCCTACTCCGCAAGGCTGCAAACGAAAGGAGCTCGTCCTCGACTACACCGTCGATGGCATCTACCGAATCGAGGCATGCGACGACGTCTACCGCGTGCGCTGCCGCAAGACGACCACGATTTCGGGCACGCACGGGCCTACGTCGTGTGGCGTATCGTGCGAGGTCGAGGACCATTTTGTCCCGAGGAAGTGAACACTTCGTCCGGATTCGATGCACGGTTCACCACCGCCCCGACTCGAAGTCGTTTCCCGTTTGGCTTGGATTCCCTTCCGAAGATCCGCCGCAGATCGAAACCCGGATTTTGCCTTAGCGCTCCGAAAGCACTCCGTCCTTCACCGAGAGCTTCGTCTTCACGGCGTCTCCGCTCGTGGTACGCAAATCGAAGCTTGCCGGAAGCGTGTCCGAGCCTTGCACGCGAACGAGATCGAGCTCGGTTCGCCAGTCGAGCGTGAGATTGTCTTGGCAGCGATCGGGAGCGGCCGCGGGAATCAACATCGTGAGGCCCCCCGTGCCGGGACCAAAAACCCTCGCTTTGCCACTCCGCTCCACGAAAACGGCGGTGCCTTCGTCGCACGCAAGGCCGCGGGCAGTGGACACCGTCGCGAGCCCGTCCCGCAGCTCACGAGCAAGAAACACCGCACTGCGACCGAGTCGCCCACGCTGAGCAAAGTGGGTATCGAGCACGAAGGACTCGAGCCCTGGCACACGGAAAGGACTCGGAGAAAAGTCAAGGCTGGCCGTGCCAGGCACTTCGCCGATCTTGAGGTACGGATCGCGAAGGGCCGCGCTCGACGTGACCGAGTTGCCCGGGCCTCGTGGCGTATGCACGACCCCGGCGAGCACGTGCATGCCGGCGCTCGTTCCCCCGACCACTCCGCCGCGAGCCACGAGCGCGTCCACGCCCCTAGAAAGCCGTGTATTGGTGAACACGTCGACGTATTTGGTCTGATTGCCTCCGGCGAAGAAAACGAGCTCGGCGCGCGCCAAAAGCCGCTCGATGTAGGCCGAATCGGCCAGCGCTCGAAGCGCCACCAGATTGGCACCGTCGACCGAATCGTTGCCATTCGTCGCGTCGAA
>JAYUKI010000908.1:0-10778 GCA_043764595.1 Myxococcales bacterium
GTCCGGCAAAGTAGCCGTCGGCATGCGTTCGGTCGAAAAGTGCTCGTGCATTCGTGCTCGTGAGCAGTTGTTCGAGAATCACGACCGCTGATTTAGCAACGCAGCGCGATGGGATAGCCCTCGCGCTGCGTCTTGGTGTGACCGGTCACGCGTCCAACGGCATGAATGTGGAATCGACGTGGTGTCGGAGCTCGGCGGGACCAAGCACCCATAGGAACTACTCTTCGACGCACGCGACCAACGGGAAGTCGTCGATGGTTCTGAAGCACGATCCGGGCACAGAGAACGTGGAAATCGTTTTGCACGTGAGACCGGTGGCACATGTGAGCCGCGCGCAGTCGTTTCCAATACGAACGCATCGCGTCGCCCCTGCGACGGTTGCCGGGGCGCAGTCTGGGCCCCGAGAGCAACAGTTGTCGACGCCACCGTCACGTGCGCCTGCGGTGCACTCGAGCACAGTCACGACACGAGGCTCCCTCCGTGCAGCGTCCGCTCTCGCAGCATCTTGCTCGTTGAAGACTTGGGACTCTTCTTTTCCGCCGCAGGCAAGGACGAGGATGCAGGCAAGAAAACGGGCGTGATGTACATCTTCATGGCTCTGTGAAGAGAATGGCGTGAAGGAGTACGGATCTGGTGGAAATCGTTCGGCGAGGGTCGCCCATCTTCTGCGGGTGGCGTCGTAGAACCCATGAGGCAGCGGGGACCATGCGCTGTCTTTCGGATTCGATGGGCTGTCTCCCGAAAAAGACACACGCGCACCCGGCCGAGACAGGCTGTCACCCGGCCGAGACGGGCTGTCACCCGGCCGAGACGGGCTGTCATCCGGCCCGGGTGGACTATCATCCGGCCGTCGTTCGTCGGCGAATGCGGCGCGTTTTCGCCATCGGTGACGTGAGCGGTCGAGGCAGTCAGACCCCCCAACGGTGCAGTCGTGCGAGCTTCCCGGTTCGCTCGGGCGCAGGTGAGTGGCGCGAGGCGTTCAAGCGGGGTAGTTCCAGGTATGCGGTCCATGCTCATTGACGAACAAGTGCCTCAAGCTATCGGCGGGCGAGCCCCATTGCGCGAGGCATTCGCCGACGAAGCGATTCGCGCTGGTCTCTCCCTCGTCGATGCTCAAGCCCTGTTCAGAGAGGTTCCTATTCGCCTCAGCCAGGCCGAGTGTTTCTTCGATCGCCTCTCCAAACGCTGGCTCTATGAGTTCGGGCGCCCGCTCAAGATTCAGAATTGGCGATTCGATTCGGGTCGTCCCGTTCTCGTTCGACGCGATGTTTACGGTCCGCACGTCTGGCACCCGGTGGCGCACCTGGTCTCCGTCACTATGTGTGCCACGCGGGTCCTGACAGACCCAAAGGTGCGCGACCGGTACATGGCCAGGCTCGATCAAGCCGACAAGCACGAGGCCGTTCTCGTCGAGTTCATGCCTGCGCTACGTTTCACCGACGACGTGGACGCCCAGTTCGAGGCCCTGACAGGTGCCGGCAACCGTGATGCCGACTGGCGCTTGGTGAAGCGCGGGGTGAGACCGATACTCATCGAGGTAAAGCGCAGGAGCGCGGACATACTTGCGCTGTTCGAGCGGGTGGCGATCGGCGAGCGGCGTCCCGACGGAACGGCCCCGCAGCCGAGTCACGATGCGAGCCTGATCTTCAGGAGTATCGAGCAGAAGTATCCTAAGAGCGACCCCGACGTTCAGCTTCAAGGCGCATGGGTGGTGACGGCACTGAAGCAGGATTCCACGGATCTCGAGCGCGCATTTGACGCGCTCGACGGGGACCGGGTTCACTTCGTGGTCCTTGGTGGATGGACCGCTGGCGTACGTGTGCTTGTGCGCCGCGAGGAGGACAGGGATGTCGTGCTGGACGTTCTCAACGAACACGAGCGATCCGATGGCTTCGTGTTCGATCGGGAACCCCCGGGCCGGTAAAGACCTCATCGCAAGCAAGCAAGTCGTCACGCTCGTACGACCACATCGCCTTGCCAGAGGTTTCCGACGCCGACGTCAGCCCATCTGCGCTGTTGACAGCCGCTCCTGGACTCAACACGTGCTGCTCGGCCGAATCGCTCCCGCCAAACCCTCACCGGCTCTTCAAACCCTCCACAAAAGGCGCCAGCGACCACTGCGTGGTCTCGTCGAACGTGGGCAGCCAGGGCTCCAAAACGCCCACGGTGCGTGAATCCCCCGCGGGCAATCCGCCCTTGCCATAAAGCTCGGTCACCTCCACCAACGTGCCCAGTGTTCCGCCATGGCCATACGGTCCAAGGTCCGCCACGCCGCGCAACGACGGGGTCTTGAACGCTCCCACGGTGGCCGGACTTGGCTCGAGCGAAATGGCGAGTGGCGTGCGTGCGTCGCTCCAGGCCGAGGCTTTTCCGAACTCGTTCGAGGCCAAAAGACGAAGGGCCTCGGCGCGTCCGCGATCGGCTATGCCGTCCGGTCGTCCCGTTCCCATGCGCGTCACGTGGAAGGCGTCGTCGGTGAGGCGTGGGCCCCAATGGCATTGCATGCATCCCACGTGGGCAAACACCGAGAGCCCTGTTTTCTCGAGCGTCGTGAGCGCCGAGAAGTCCCCGCGGGCATACGCATCGAGGCGCATCTCGGCGGGACGAAACGTGCGCTCGAACGCGGCGATGGCTTTGCCCACGTCCACGAACACGCGCGTAATGGCCTCTTTGGTGGCGGCGGGAAGGGCGTCGTAACTGGCATCCCCGGGCTTTCCGTCGTCCGGCAGGCCCGCGAGCATCGAAGGCGCGGGGAGCGCGTGCCCCGGAAAGGCCATCGCGTAGCTTGTTTCGTAGTTGGCTATCACGCGTCGCGCGACCCGCAGCCGCGAAGAGGCGATTTCGTCCGGATTCTCGAACGGGCCCAGGGCCTGCGCCCAGAGGGTGTCGGCGCGTCCGTCCCAGAACTGCCAACGCGAATAGGCGGAGAGCCCGATGCGCGGCGTTCGGCGTGTTCCCCGCGTTCTTCCGCCCGGAGTGGGTCTCCCATCGGCCAGGGCCTTTTTGGGATCGTGGCACGTGACACACGCCACTTCGCCACTCGGCGACAATCCCACGTCCGAAAACAAGGCTTCGCCCAGGGCCGCGGCCTTCGGATCGTCGGCCACCGCGTTCGTGGGATCGCGCGGCAGTGCTTCGGGCGTGCCTATGGCGCGAATCATGTCCCACTCGTTCCGCGTGAAGAGCCCGTCCACCAAGGACGCGGGGGCCTCCTTGGGAATCGGGGCGCCGTCGAGCTTCGCCAGAGTGGAGTGTACGCGGTACGCAAGATCGTCCGGATCCGGATTGGAGGCGTAGCTCGTGACCTTCATGGTGCGCGCGTCCACGAACACGTAGAGCGGCAGTGGAGCCCCCTCGGCGGGCGCGATGCCGCGAAGCGAAAAGTCCGGATCGGCCACGAGCGACACGCGCGACGCGCTATCCATCTTGGCGCGAAATCCAGACAAATCCTCGAGGCGAACGCGATCGGCGTCCGGTCCACCCACCACGAGGTCCATCGCCGAGAGGCGCTTGCCGTCGGGTCCGTCCAAGAGCTCCAAGCCATGTTCGGCGTGCCAAACGCACGAGCCGCACCAGGTGCCGCCGTGGACGCGCAAAACCAAGACGCGCGCTTCTTGGGCACACGGGACGTAGTGCTCACGAAGCCTCACGGTGTCGGTCTCGCCCGTAGGACGAATGCCCTCTAGCGCGAGGTCCGGAAGCGTGCGACCCACGGCCACCGCATAAGGTCCTTCCGGATAGTCCGGTGTGGCGCGGCCGTCTTTGCAGATCGTCTCGGTCGGCACCGAGGCACTCGGGACGGGGGTCGGCGTAGGCGTGACGGCCGGCTCTTCCGTGCTCGAGCAGGCCGCCACCGGACCGGCCATTCCAAGGGCCATGGCAAGGCCAAAAGCGCGAACGCGTGCGGACGGGAGCTTCATGGGCGAGGGTCTACGGTGGCCTTACGATCTTCTACGAGTGCCTATTTCGAGGGAAGCTCGAGCTTCCAGACCGAGCTGCCGCTGGCGTAGGCAGTGTTCTTGTCCACGAAGCGAAAGCGGTTGATCGGCGGGGCCAAATCCGGCGAAGGCTCCCACGTGAGGCCTCCGTCGAAGGTGCGGTAGCTCGGGCTCTTCGAGTCACTGCCGACCACCCAGCCAATCTCTTCGGTCAAAAAGCCAATGCCGATGGCCGAGTATCCCGCTTTGGGATTTCCGTTGTCGGGCAATGGGAGCTCGATCCAGGTCTTTCCGCCGTCGGTGGTCTTGCCGAACGAAGGCGGTCCCGAGGTGGAGTCTTGAATGGCCACATAGCCCACTTGAGCCGAAGGAAAGCTAAGCTTCCAACAAAGGCTGTTCTTGGTCTTGGACGCGAACACGGTCTCCAGCGTTTTGCCGCCGTCGGTGGTGCGCATGATGGTGCAAACGCCGGCCGCGCCCGCGTTTTGTCCTGCGAGAATGCCCTCGGTCGGCGAGGTGAAGCGCCCGTCGATGAGCATCGAGAAGCTCGCCGAGAGATCCGTCGAGGTCCACGAGCCGCCGCCGTCGGCCGTCGCGATCATTCCGGCGGGGCCGTTCGAGCGACCGATCGCGAACACGTGCTGGGCATCGACCGACGTGAGATTGCAAATGCCGGGAACCGAAGGCCCCGTAATGGCCGTGACGGGCGCCCATGTGTCGCCGCCGTCTTTGGTCTCGTAGAGGGCCGTTTTGTCGTCGATCGTGGGGGTGAGCCCGGCGCCAAGGTTTCCTGCGAAGCCGTGTTTGTCGTCGGTGAAGAGAATCGCGCGGAAGAACGTGCCGGCGTGCTCGAAGACCTTCTTCCACGTCGCTCCGCCATCCTCGGTTCGATAAATGGCCGAGGCTTCGCCGTTGACCACGAAGCCCCGAAGCTTCGAAGTGAAGAAGACGTCGTCCTGCTTGCCCCTCGATTTCGGTCCGGCCTCGAGCTTCCGCCAGGGCGTGGCGCGGATGGTCTCGGCCAGGGCGGCCTTCGGATCCCCGGCCGCATCGGGTGCGCTGGCGTCGACCAAGACCCCGGCGTCGGGGGTCGGCTCGGGCGTGGCCGTGGCGCTGCTGCAGGCAAAAAGGACGGCAAAAGGGAGTGCGGCAAGGCGTCTCATGGCGCACACTTAGCCACGCGAACCTCGGACCGGCACGTTAAAGAACATGAAATCCGTGGCTCGAACGCGTCCCATTTCCTGCCTCGAAGCGCAGATCAGGAAGGGCACGGCCCGGCGTTCGGAAATGCACCCACGTCGTCCGATGGGTGCAAAACGAGGTGAATGTGTGCGGGCACGGCCATTGCTGATGCCTCGGCGATGCAGGTCTCTCGGCCCGTTCCTTCGCGACCCCTTCCCATCTCCATCCATGCGGACGCACCTGGAGACGTCATGAGCGTGGCCGCGGACGTCAAAGTTCGTCCGCCGAAGTCGCCGATCGAGCTCGTCCCGACCGCGCGTCCCGAGCGGACGAACCACAGGCCACCGCTCACCCCGCTCATCGGCCGTGCCGACGTGCTCGCGCGCCTTGCGAAGGACCTCGAGAGCGGGCTTCGCCTCATGACCGTGGTGGGTCCGCCTGGCATCGGTAAGACCCGTGTGGCCCATGCGGCGCTCGAGCGTCTCGGCGAGCCTTTCGTTCGCAAAGGGGGCGCATGGTTTTGCGATCTGTCCGAAGCGAAGACCGAAACGGACCTTCTTTTCTCGGTGTTTTCGCTCGTGGGCGACCGAGCCGCCGATGGGCATCTCTCGCATTTCTCCCACGCCGAGGTCGCGGCGCGCCTCGACGAGGCCCTCGCCGAATCCGGGCCCACGCTCCTCGTGCTCGACAACTTCGAACAAATGGCCTTCGCCGCGGGCGTGGTCCGCCGCTTCTGTACGGTCGCCCCGAAGCTCGTCGTGATCGTGACCTCGCGCGAGCGGCTCTCGGTCGAGGGCGAAGTGGTGATCGAGCTTCCTCCGCTCGGGTGCCCCGACGAAGCGGCGGAGAGCCATGAATCGTCGGACGCTGTCGCGCTCTTCGTGACGCGCGTCCGTGAGGCCGGTGGCACGCTGGGCGACGATCCGGAGGCCGTCACCGAAGCCGTCGCGGAAATCGTCCGAAGGCTCGAAGGCATTCCGCTCGCGATCGAGCTCGCCGCCGCCCGCACGCGTGTGCTCTCGGCCAAAGACCTGGCGAAGCGGCTCGCGCTCGGACAAGACGTCCTCGGCGGCGCAAAGAGGCGCGACGAAGGACGCCACGCCACGGTCACGAGCGCCATCGCGTGGTCCTGGGATCTGCTCGCATCCGAGGAAAAAGAAGCCCTCGCGCGGTGCTCGGTGTTCGCCGGAGGCTTCACGATGGACGCGGCCGAAGCGCTGCTCGGCGAAGGTGGCATCGATCTCGTGAGCGCCCTACGGGACAAGTCGCTCGTTCACACAGCAGAGTCGGGACGTCTTGCGCTCTACGTGAGCATTCGCGCGTTCGCCGCAAAGAAGCTCGCTGCGGACGCACAGGCCGAACGCGAGGCCCGCATCGCCCATGCCCGCGTGTTTGCCGCGGCGGCGCGTCGCTTCACCGAGTCGCGCAGCTTCCAGGACAAAAAGCCTGGAGCCGCGCTCTTTGCCGGGCTCCGCTCCGAAAAGGAAAACCTCGTCGGCGCGCTCGATCACCTGCGCACCCTCGTGCCCAGCGCCGAGACCGCGCGCATGAAGGCCGACCTCGCCGGTGCCTTGGCTCTCGTTCTCGCGCTCCCCGGCGAGACCAGCATCGAGCAGCTCAGCGAAGCCCTGGGTACCCTCGAAGCGTTTCCGGATCCGCCTACCGAAGCGCAGCTTCTTTTTGCACGTCAGGGAGTCTCGAGCTCGCTCGGCCTCTATGCCGAATGCCGCGCAGATCTGGCCCGAATCCGCGCGATGTCCGGGCTTCCTTCAGGGGTTCGCACGCTCGCCAGGGTCTACCAA
Source organism: Myxococcales bacterium (assembly GCA_043764595.1). Classification (GTDB taxonomy): domain Bacteria; phylum Myxococcota_A; class Polyangia; order Polyangiales; family Polyangiaceae; genus JAAFHV01. The sequence continues at coordinate 6,923 of JAYUKI010000908.1, forward strand.
GGCATCCAGCTTCGCTACCAAGGGTTCGCGCACGAGGCCTTCACGTGCCACCTCGACGCCGAAGCCGAGCTCCGCGACGCCGGGCTTCCACGGCTCACCGCCATGAACGACGCCTGCATGGGACGTCTCCACTGCGATCTCGGCGACGTGGCCCTCTCCCGCGGGCGAAACGAAAAGGCCTTCGCGGCGAGCGAAGCCTTGGGAGACCTCTGGCTCGGTGGGCTCGCCCTCGCGAACCTGGCGCAGCTCGAACAGGAGCACCAGGACTTTGCGCGAGCCCGCGAGCTCCTCGAGCGTGCGCTCGGGCGCCTCCGCGACGCCGGCGAGGTGCACTCCGAAGCGATCTACGCGAGCGTCCTAGGCGACCTCTTTTTCGAGCTCGGCGACCTCGACGTGGCCCGCCGCTGGTATGCGGAAGGCATGCGTTTTCTCGGGCGACTCGTCACGCACAGGCAAACGGGTATTTTGCACGCATCGGCCGCGGCCCTCGAGGCGCGTGCGGGCAACTTTGCCGCTGCCGAAGCGCATCTCACCACGGCGCGCGCGGGCGTAGCGCGTCTCGAAAACCCGGTCGTGCGCATGTGCCTCGAGCTCCACGTCGGAAGCGTCGATCTCGCACGAGCCGCGTCGGACGAAGAGCGAACCGCGCGCGCCGAGGCCCTCCGTGGGCGCCTCGACGCGCTCGCGGGCGATTCTGAAGACGCGCGAATCGTCGCGTCGAGCTTCGACGTGCGCTTCGCCCAGCGCATGTTGAAGCGCGCACTTGCGCTCGTCGCCCCTCCAACGTCAAAAGGTCCGCTGTCGCTCCGACTCTCGAAAGGCGCCCGCGCGTTCGTGTCCCCCGAGGGCGATTCGGCGAGCCTCGAACGGCGAGGATCCCTGCGAAAAATCCTGCTCGCGCTCGCCGAGCGTCACGGCACACGCCCCGACGAAGGGCTCTCTGTGGAGGATCTCTCCGCCGCAGGTTGGCCCGGAGAGCGCGTGCTCGTCGAGGCCGCACAAACGCGCGTCCGAGTGGCGGTCGCCACGTTGAGGAAGCTCGGGCTCCGGCACACGCTCGTCACGCGTGACGACGGCTACCTGCTCGATCCGAACGTGCGCATCGAGTGGGAAGCCTAGAGCGACAACCTGATCGGTGCCCTAGAGCGTTCGTGTCGGACTGGCACCGGCCCACGCAACGCCCCATCGATTCGATGATCGACCTCGGTCAAATCGATGCGACGCGAGCCAAGCTAGGCATACGCCTGGCAAAGCGCTGCCGCGCGAATCACGAGCAACTTTAAAGGGTTGGGGACAGGTCCGCTCCCGAGCCCGACCCGCGGCTCCACGGCACGCGCCGTGCAAAACGATGGCTGCCGGCGGTTGGCCATGGCGCCAAGTAGCCCGATCGACGACGGAGGTTTCGACCTCGAAAGGCCAAGTGCCGCCTCTTGACGACAGCCCATATCAACCGAGTCGCTTCGGTGGTGCCCCCCAACGACATTCACCCTGCGTTCGTTCGCTTCGCTCGCACCCTCGTCAAAGACGAACGGGCGCGAGCGGTCTTCGATCGGATGGCCGAAAAGGCGCAGATCTCCCACCGGTTCTCGGTCCTCCGAGCGGCGCCCGAGCCGGACGGACCCTCGGTCGACGAAGGTCGATTCTACACACGCGACGCGTTCCCAACGACCGCCGCGCGCATGAACCTCTTCGAGATACACGCGCCGGAGCTCGCGGCGCGAGCCGTCGAAAGGCTCGACCTCAGCGCCGCCGAGACGCGCCAAATCTCGCATGTCATCGTCACCTCGTGTACGGGGCTCTACGCGCCTGGCCTCGATCTCGATCTCATCGATCGATGCGGCCTCGATCCGTCCGTCGAGCGAACGATGGTGGGCTTCATGGGCTGTTACGCCGCCATCAACGCGCTAAAACTATCACGGCATATCGTCCGCTCGGACCCATCCGCCAAGGTGCTCGTGGTCAATCTCGAGCTTTGCACGCTCCACATGCAGGAGGCGACGACCCTCGAGCAGATGCTCTGCTTCTTGGTCTTCGGCGATGGCGCCGCCGCGAGCATCGTGAGCGCCGACGAGGAGGGCCTGGCCATGGACCGTTTCCATGCTGCGCTCGTCCCGGAGACACGGCCCTACATCACCTGGAAGATCCGAGACCTCGGCTTCGACATGTTCCTGTCCGGTCGGGTCCCGGGGGCGATCGCCAGCGGGCTCGAGGCGAGCAAAAAAGCCATTCTCGACGGCGCAGAGGTCGCCGCGATCGACCATTGGGCCGTGCACCCCGGCGGACGCTCGGTGCTCGACGCGGTCGAGCAAGGCCTCGGGTTATCGTCCAAAGCCCTCACGGCTTCGCGCGACGTGCTCGATCGCTTCGGAAACATGTCGTCGGCCACGGTCATGTTCGTGCTGGGCCAGATGCTCGGGACCGCGAGCCGGGGCGAGCGCGGGTGTGCGATGTCGTTCGGTCCCGGTCTCACGGCCGAGACCATGCTCTTTCACAAGGTATGAACGATATGGCCTCAATCGACTTTGGCTCGCGCTCGGAGCGGGACGAGCTCATGGATACCGAAACCGTGAGCTATGGGGAGTTTCGCGACTGCTTGGTCGACCTCGCCGCCGTGAATCGCCTCACGTTCGCCAAGAGGCCTACCCTCGACTTTTTCGATCGCCTCCTCGAGAGCCGTCGAATGAAGTCCGCTCCCCTCGAGGTGGTCGACGTTGGCTCGGGGTATGGCGACATGCTTCGCACGATCCACGCCTGGGCAAAGCGTCGCGGCGTTCCCGTGTCCCTGACGGGGGTCGACCTCAACCCCTGGTCGCGCCGCGCCGCGTTCGAGGCGACGCCTGCGGACCATGGCATTCGGTGGGTCACCGCGGACGCATTCGCCTACGAGCCCCCGAATGGGATCGACGTGGTCATAAGCTCCCTTTTTGCCCACCACCTTCCGGATCCGCTCGTGGCTCGATTCCTAAGTTGGATGGAGCAAAAGTCCCGAGTCGGGTGGTTCGTGAACGACCTCCACAGGCACCCCATTCCGTACCACTTCTTCCGTCACTTCTCGAAGCTCGCGCGACTCCATCGCTTCGTGCGCCACGACGGTCCCGTGTCCATCGCGCGCGCGTTCGAGGCCGCGGACTGGCACAAGCTCCTCGAGTCGGCGGGCATCCCGCAAAGCCTCGTGGACGTTCGCTGGCGTATGCCCTTTCGGCTCACGCTGTCCAGGCTGAAAGCCGCATGACGGCCGTCGTCATCGGAGGCGGCCTCGCGGGCGCCGCGACCGCAGTTCGGCTCGCCGAGGCTGGCCGTGAGGTCACGCTCTTCGAACGGTCGACAGGACCGGTCGACAAGATGTGCGGCGAGTTCCTGTCGCACGAGGCGGGTGGGTACCTCGCTGCGCTCGACATCGACGTCGAGGCGCTCGGCGCGCTCCCCATCGATTCGGTGAGGCTCTGTTCGCGGCACCATATGGCGGTGTCCGTACCCCTTCCATTCGCGGCGAAGAGCCTCTCCCGGCGCGTCCTCGACGAGGCCCTCTTGGCGCGCGCTCGCTCGGCGGGGGCCACCGTCGTTCGTGGTGCGAAGGTGCGAGAGCTGTCACCCACCGCCGACGCGTGGAGCACTCGCCTCGAGGACGGCCGTCGGCTCGACGCCAAGGTCGCGTTTTTGGCCACCGGAAAGCACGATCTCCGCGGGCACGCGCGCCCGCCCGGGCTCCAGAATGACCTCGTCGCGCTCAAGATGCACTGGGAGCTCGCCCCCGGTCAGGCGGCGGAGCTCGCTGGGCACGTCGAGCTGATGCTCTTTTCAGGCGGATATGCCGGGCTCCAGCTCGTCGAGGGAGGGCGCGCGAATCTCTGCCTCC
>JAYUKI010000909.1:0-3112 GCA_043764595.1 Myxococcales bacterium
CAAGGTGTCCGCTTCGAGCTCGCCGACGTGGCCACCGCGAGCTACGACGCGGGCGTCTTCCGCATTCCGGCCAACTGGAAGCTCGGCTCCCCCGACGAAATGGAGACCCTGTTCCACGAGTGGGGCCACCGCGTTCAAGACGTGCTCGCCCACGACCTCCGCGCGAGCTTCTCGGTCGGCGGGCGCACGGAGAGCGCGTGGACCAACGACAAGAACGAGTGGCGCGCCTTCGACGAAGCGCGGGCAAACTTCTACTCCCAGCTCTTCACGGCCTCGCTGCGCTATCCCGGAGATCAAACCTACAACGAGGCCAAGGCCACACCGCACATCGGAAAGTGCCGCACATGCCCCGGACTCATGGCCTCGGCGCTCGTCACGCACTACCGTGACCCCAAGCTCTACGCGAACGCGCTCGAGATCGCGCGCGACGTCCGCGACGTACACGACGAGGCCGTACGCACCCTCGGGCACCCGCCGCGCACCTACGCCGAGCTCGTGAATGCCAAAGAGTCGCTCGTGGCGAGGCAGCGCGCCGCAGGGCAAATCACGGCCGAGAAGGCCGCGGCCCTTACGAAGAGCCTCCGCGACACGAACACGCGCTTCAAGCTCCCCTGAAGCGGCGGATCGGAACCGAGCGGGACGAGCGCTTCGCGGGCGCGCCCGAGCCGCATATGGACGAAGACGAACCGCGGGACTAGAATTTGAGAATGAGCCAAGCAGCATCGAGCGGTCTCGCCGTGCCTCGCGGCCCGATCCTCGCGGGCGACGTCGACCATCGCGTCCTGCTTCGCGGCGTGAGCTTCGAGCAGTACGAGGGCCTCCTCGCCTCGCGCGGCGAGAGCGCCAGCCCGCGCATGATTTTCCTCGAAGGAGACCTCGAGATCATGAGTCCATCGCGTAGCCACGAGTCGATCAAGAAGCTCTGGTCACGCCTCCTCGAGGCGTACGCCGAGGAGCGAGGGATCGAGCTCGTAGGCACGGGCGCGTGGACACTACGGAGCGAAACGCGGGATCGCGGACTCGAGCCCGACGAGAGCTACTTCGTCGGCCTCAGCGCTGGACGGATCGTCCCCGACCTCGCGCTGGAGGTCGTTTGGACATCGGGCTTGCTCGACAAGATGGAGGTCTATCGAGGGCTCGGCATTCGCGAGGTTTGGGTTTGGCGCGATGGGCGTATCGAAACGAACGTGCTTCGCAACGGAGCCTACGAACGCACGTCGAAGAGTGAGCTCCTACCCGAGGTCGAACACGGCGAGATCGCGATCCTGCTCGGACGCGAGGACCAAACGGCTGCCGTGCGTGAGTATCGTCTCTCCCTGCGGAGGTAGGTTCCGGCCTCAACAAATCTCTCCCGCGACTCCCGAGTAGGACGAGTACTCGTCGGCAATCCAAACGAGTGAGCTTGCGTCGACGAGTCCCTTCATCCGGCAGTTTTGAGAACCTCTTCGCCCTTCGTACGGCAGAGCCCAAACGAGCCTCGGACGGTCATCGTCGCCACGCTCGATCCGGAGCACTGCCGTCCGACTGGCCGCGCGCCAGGGAAAGGCGTGTTGCCGAGCGAACGCTTCCCATGCCTCCCCCTGCGTGTACCGGGGAGACGAGTCGCCGAGCGGCGACGTAAAGTTGTTCGTCAAGGCCACCACTTCGCGCTGGTCGCGCACGTGAAGAACGAGCGTACACGCGAAGCAAGCGAGCCCATCCGGAAAGACCTGCTCCACCTCCCAACGAACATCCGACGGCTTCGCACCTTCTTCCGGATACCCGTTGGCCGCGCCGTCGCGTTGCCAAAGAGCAGACTCGCGCGGCTCGTGCAGTTTGATATCGGCCGCCCCCGAAATACCAAAGAGGGACGCGTGCGCCGAAACGAACGCGAGCACCCCCTCCGGTCCGGAGCTCGGAAGGAGAAACGGACTTGCTACGCCCTCTTTGCTGCGGGCGGACACCACCCGAAGGGGACCGGCGCGGCTGGCACGAACACAGGTCATTCGGTCGAACGGCGCCTGCGCGGCAAGCCGAGCGTTGCGAGAACGTGCCTCCGGATGCTCGAGAACCGTGTCGGGGATTCGCTCCGCCGAGGCCAGAGGAATGGCCCATTTCGCATCGAACGACTCGGGCAGCGGAGTGGGAAAAAGCGACGTCCCCGCTCCCTCGATCGAGACCAAGAGAAGACCAAGGGCAAACAGAGCGGGTGTGGTCACTGTGAGTCTCCGCACTGGAGCTTACCACGCCCTTCCCGCGTCGTGGTGGCATGCCCACCTCTGCTCCGCTCCCTGTTCGCATCCTTCACACTGGCGACCTCAAGCTTGGGATGCCCTTTCGCTGGGCTGACGGCACTCTCGTGCGCGCATCGAACACCGAGTCCGTGCTCGGCGGTGCGGGTACCGACGCCGCGAGACGGCTGTGCCGCAATTCGAGGCAGGAACCGCAGACACCGGCCACGCCCGAGGCAGCCCTAACCCCCAAACGACCCCGCCCCCGTATACACATACCCCCGAAGGGCCGTTCAAACGGCCTCCGGGGGGTATACCCATACCCCCGAGGGGTCGTTCAAACGACCTCCGGGGGATATACCTATACCCATCGAGGGTCGATCAAACGACCCCCCAGGGGGTATACCTATACCCTTTTGTGCATGTTTTTGGCATTTCGGGGCCAAAATCATTGAGGATTTTGCCCTTTGCGAGGCATTCCGGGGCCATATCGCTCAAAAGTGCACGAAAGGTAGGCACGCGTCGGACACGCCCTTGGTATGGCGGGTCGCCCGTTCGGGTGACAGACGTTTTCGGAACTCCTGCGTGTGGGCGGACTCTGCACTGGCGTGAACGGGATGCGCGCTCAACGGGGAGCGTACAGACCCAATCCGCGGTCGAGCCGACCACTTAAGAAAGAGAGTCTACCATGAGCCTTTTTGCCATCAACGCCTACACCACCACCGAAGTCCTCATCGCGGGCCGCGACCTCCTTCGCCTGTCCAAAGGACGCCGCCTCCACCGCTCGATTGTCGCCGCGCTGGTCAAGGTCAAAGCCACGAATGAAGCCCTCGACGAGCTTAGTCTCGCCAAGGTCATGGAGGATGACCCACTTGCCGCGGGCGGCGAGTCCGATGCAACCA
>JAYUKI010000910.1:0-10768 GCA_043764595.1 Myxococcales bacterium
CGCTCCGACTCGCGGATCTGGCGTCCGATGTCCCACACGTCCTGCATCGCCTCGGTTTCCTCGTTCGCGAGGCGCACGATCACGCCGCGCTGAAAGTACTTGTCCGGGCTCTCGCCGATGTCCGCGCGCACCCGCTGGCGGTACTCGTCGAGGGTCTCGTCGGCGTCGCGCATCGACGCGTACAGCCGTCCGCCGGGGTCCGTAATGACTCGGCCCTCGTGACAGAAGATCGTACGCTTGCCGTCCGCTGCATCCTCGTCTTCGAGCTCTACGGCATGGGGCGCCGGGCTCGAAGGCTTCTTTTTTTTGCACTCGGCGCACGCGCGGCTTTTGGCTTGGGTGTACGCGCGCTGCTCTTCGGGCGTCGCCTCGTATGGCCGCAATGCCACCTTGCGAACGACGTCATAGAGGACGGAACGCGTCTCGAAGCCGAAGCCGCGTGCGCCTCGGAGGTAGTTGCTCACCTGCCCGTCGAGCGTGAGACGTCGCCAGTAGGACGAGCCCGGGCCGATGTCGAGCGCCGTGGTTTTGTGTTCCACGACGTAGCGCTCGGCATTCACGAGGCCACCCGTTGCGGCACTCCGGGGTCGATGCGCAGCACGACAACCTCGTCGTCGCGCATGACCATCACGCGGTATCCGCTATCGGCGAGGACCACCGCCGAGTCGATGGCGTCCAGGTACGTGAGTCCCGTGCTCAGGACGTCTTTGGACACGTCGCGCACGCGCTGCGGTGCCGCGCCAAACACGTAGTAGGCGTGCGGCTTGGCCTTTGGTTTGACCCGGATCATTGCCACTTCCTCCCGTGGCTAGCCTGAAGGCTCTGGGCGTCGTAAGCCTCAGCAGGGACCCTCGGAGGGGCGGGCAGGAACGGGATCGCAAGGTCGCTCGAGAGCGGCTTCGTTGGCGTCGGGGGCATAGCAACCATGGTTATCATAGCAACCGTGGTTGTCAAAACTATTTTCGGGTTCGTGCAGATTCGTCGAGCAGGTACGCTCTGCCGACCCACGGAGGACCAATGGCGAACTGCGCACGTTGCGGCACCGCGCTCGGGCTACTCAGCTCGAAGTGCAAGGCATGTGAGAAACGGAAGAACGAGGCCCTGACGCACTGGCGTTACGCCTTCCAGCAATCGATCGCCGATCGGTTCCTGTCGGACGAAGAGGAGCATGGTCTCAAGACCCTGCAGGTCAGCCTTGGGCTCACCGATGAGGACCTCGCGGCGGAGCTGCCTGCCTTGCACCGGGCCAAGGCCGTCTCGCTCGCACTCACAGGCCGATCACCTGCGATCGCGACCACCGGGCTCTTCCTCGACCAGGGCGAGTGGGGAGTGTTCTCGTGCGCGGCGACGGAGTATGTGCAGGTGCAGACGCAGCACATGGTCCACGGCTCGTCCGGCTTCGGTGTTCGGCTCGCCCCAGGAGTCACGTTCAACACGGGCGGAGCGACGTCGCGGGTCGTGAACAACTACCATACACAGGGCGTCCCCACGACGGTGCTCCTGACGAACTACCGGATCAGCACGCGGACTCACGCAGGTATTTCGCACCTCGGACTTCGCGAGATCGACAGCTACGACTACTTCGCGAACGCGATCCGCATCTTCGCCCATGGCCGCTCCCGAGATCTTGCCATGCACGAACCGGACGTCTTCGCCGCGCACCTCCACCGACTAAAGTGCACCTGACCTAGATCGCCTCGATCTCCGTCGCTTCGAGCACCACGCGCCTCCGATCGTCGACGAGGCGCGTACGTGCGAGGCCGGGGCCACCGACTCGCGCGAGCCTGCGGATCTCGAGGTCGGAGAGCTGAATCAGGCGTGGGTAAACGCGGCTCGGTGTGACAACGGCAAGGGCTCGCTCCTCGAGCTCCGCGGCGCGAAGGGCGGCGCTCGTGCTCGTCGCGCGGAAGAGTGGCCCGAGGCGGTGCCACTCGTCGCGGTGCTCGTTCAGGGCGCGCAGAAACGGGCGCCTCCGCATCTGGACTGCAGCGCCCACGAAGTCGCACGCAAGCTCTTCGTCGCGCGTCAGCCCCATCCAATGGCCAAGCTCGTGCCCGATCGTCCACTCCTCGATCGCCCTTGGCAGGCCGGCGCGAACGGAGACGACGGGTGTGTCGCCGAGTCGCCCGAGGGCGCCTCGCGCGATCGCGTTCGGCGTGCGCGTCAGGCGGATCCCAAGCTTGCGCGCGATCTGCGAGGGAAGCCACACGTCCCCGCGCTCGGCTCCCGCACGTCCGTAGAGCTCTTCGACGATGGCCTCGAGGGTGTAGCGGTCCACATGGACATGGACGCTCCATTGCGCGCGAGGCGCAAGGGTGGGCACGAGCCTTTCCATCGGGCACGAGGCTGCTACGTTCCTTGCATGATGAACCACACGATCAGCATCACTCTCGACCCGAAATCGACGGACCTTGTGGCCGCGATCGGAAAGCTCGCCGACGAAACTTCTGCCGCCTGCGAGGCAGGGCGCAGCGGCGAGCCCCTCGTCCAGGCCTCAGTGGCGCTTCTTGAGCTTGTCGAGGGTGCCCTGAAGGTTTCGGAACCGCCATCGGGGCCGAGATTGCAGCGAAGATCGCGGGTCGAGCTACTCGCGAGCGAGCCTCTTACGCACGAAACTATCGGCCAGCTGCTGACCCTCAGCAGTGAGGAGCTTCACCTCTACATCGCACTTCGCGGAGGCAGCGGCGATCACGGTGTCTCGGACCCTGAACGCATCCTTCATCCTGTCGGATAGTTCCTTGATCTTCGCCCTGGTCGGCGCGTCGAAGATCGAAGTCGCCTCGAAGCCGCACTTGCTGCACCGCGCAGAACCCTCGCCGACTAGCGCGACGAAGAGGTTCTCGTCGTAGACGCCGCATCCGGGGCACTTCATCGTCCCCTCCGAGCGTTGATCTTCGCCGGACGGGTGTCCTCGTCTTCGAGGATCTCACGCTGGCCGACGACCTTCGAGGGGGCTCGCCATGCCCGAAACTCGTCGCGCAGCTTGGCCAGCCACGCATCGGGCGAGGCTGGCATGCCGGCGTTCAGCTCCGAGCGTTGGGCCAGGAACGACCTGGCATCGTCGCCCCTGCCCTCGTGCGTCTCGGTAGCGAGGAAGTAGGACATCGCGCCCTCGAAGGCGCCGACCTCGTCGGGGGTGGGTACCTTCCCGTCCTCATTCGGCGAGCCGCGTCCGCTCTGAAGCCACGAGGGCGACACTCCAGCAGCGCGAGCCAGATCCTCGAAGACATCTGCGGAGAAGTCTGGAGTCTCTCCGGCGTCGAGTCGGCGGAGCATCATCGTCACTTGAGCGTGAGAGCGGCCCGCGTCAAGGGACCATGCCCGGGCGCTTCCCCCGCGCTTCTTGAGTGCCCATCGGATTCGTGACGCCAGGTCCACACATGCACGAATAGCAGCGCCAACCGCGGTTGCCACGAAGTCTTCTTGACTACCGTGGTTGCTATGATAACCATGGTTGCTATGCCCTGCACCACAAGTTCCCGCCTCGCGTGGGTCCGCAAAGCCGCCGAGGTTAGCGCCCGAGAGTTCGGCCGACTCGTCGGCGTATCCGGCACCACCATTCGAAACATCGAGACTGACGCGAAGAAGGTGAGCCTTCCCACCGTGCTTCGCATTTCGGACGCTTTCGAAGTGTCGATCGATTGGCTTGTTTCCGGCAAGGGCAAGCGTCCTAGCTCTCGTCGTGTGCGAGAGGCGCTTCTCACTGCCAGGGGCCGCCTCGAGGATCGTTCCGTCGTGCACGGCTGAACCATTCATACCCCATCAGACGGACCGCAAGGCTCGTCATTCACCCGATCTCGTGTCCCGGCCCTCGGAGACGCGCGGAACCCTTTTGCCTCGAGCCCACGAGAGCCCACGAGTCACCCATGCATATCCACTTCTTTCAGCCCACGAGCCAATCCGAGGCCGACATGCTCGCCGAGGACCTCGCCACCTGCGACACCCTCCCCGCGATCGTTTTGGCATGCCGAGGATGCGGCCTCGCGCGCCCTCTCGAGGCAAGCCCGAACACGCCCTGCAGCGAGTGTGGAGAGCTGCCGTGACGGCCTTCGAGATCGTGCTCGCTCTCGTCGTGTGCGCCTCGCTCGTCGGCGCTTGGCGCGAGTCGAGGCGCTCGTGACGGCGCTTGTCCCGCTGACGTGGGTGCGTCTCACTCCGCACATTTGGCGGTGTGTCGAGTACGGGTTCCGCGTCCTTCGCCGTACCGGATCGAAGGTCTGGAACGCCGAGCGACTCGAGACGGACGCGCTCAGCACGAGGATTTGGTTCCCGCTCCGAGGCGCTCCTCGGAAGCCCTACGGACGCCGCTCCGAGCGTCGATGGTTCTCCGCCGCGAGCGCTCGTGAGGCCGTCGAGATCCTCGTTCGATCGGTCGGGATTGCCACTCTCGACGCCGAGCGTGAGGCCGCCAACGCACGTCAGATCGCAGCCATTGCCAAGTTCATAACCCCCTACCAAGGACCAAAATGAGACACCTCGAAGACCTCTTTTCTATCCTCCCCACCCGCGTCCTGAAGCTGCTTTTTATTGGCCTCTTGCGCCTTGCCATTGGCGACGAGGTCCGTATGGCCGTCTTCCACGAGCTGCGCTTCCGACAGGCGCTCGACGAGGACCTCGCGGACACGGGATACCAGGCTCGCCCGGCTGGCCCCACGCACGTCAAATACGGTCGCACCGTGCGGGGGATCGCATGAGCACCCGTCCGAAGGCGCCGGTCGCCAAAGAGACAGTTCACCACCCCGAGCACTACCAGGGCGAGGCCATGTGTCGTCAGTGCGGGACGCCGATCGAGTGCATCGACGTGGTCCAGCACATGAACTTCAACGTCGGTAGCTCGACGAAGTACCTCTGGCGCGCTGGCATCAAAGACCCCTCGAAGCATATCGAGGACCTTCGCAAAGCTCGCGAGTACATCGACTTCGAGATCGCTCGACTCGAGATCTTCGAGCCCGCCAAGGCGAGAGGCTCCAGGTGAGCGCCACGCATCGTACGAAAGAGCAGAAGGCCGCCTCGACGGACTTCTACGCAACTCCGAAGTGGGCAGTCGAGGCCATCATGTCTCCGGCGGGACTCCACGGCGACTACATCTTTGACCCCTGCGCGGGCAACGGCGCCATTCTCGAGGCCTTCGCCGAGAACAACGCGCCCGACCACGCGCTAGCTGGCATTGAGCTCGACGAGAAGCTCGTCGATGGGTTCAAGGTCCCGCACCTTGCGAAGAACGTCACCGTGCGCGACGCGCTCTCGCCCGAGTCTTGGGGCGTCCGGCAACACGTCGTCATGAACCCGCCTTTCCAGCTCGCCGAAGCGTTCATTCGGCGAGCACTGAAGGAGGTTGCGCCTCAACAGAACGTCGTCGCGCTCCTTCGCCTTGGATTCCTCGAGGGGCTCGCGCGCATGCCGCTGCACCTCGAGTACCCGTCTAACATCTTCATCCTCCCTCGCCGGCCCTCCTTCACGGGCAGCGGTACCGATGCGAGTGCCTACGCCTGGTTTGTTTGGGGCAACTACGTCGGTGGTCAATGGTCGATCCTCGAGGTGCCCGAGCGCGCCGCAAGGCCCGTCGACTGGCCCTCCTCGTTCCTTCGTGCGGGATGCGCGTACGGCTTCCAGATCGACGTCCCGAATCACTACCCCGACGGGACACCGATCGGGACTCTCGTCGAGGCCACCGACCTTGCGAGCATGGCCTGCGACACGGAGCTTCGCGACCGGATCCAGGCGCGTCGTGCGGCTGGCGTACCCCTCGAGAACCTCAGGCGGATTTTCGCCCCGGCCCTCGAGGCGAAGGTCATCGAAATGATGCGCGCAGGTGTCCGCGTGACCGCACCGGCACGAAAGACGAGAGGCACCCGAACGAAGCCGATCGTCGAGGCGCAGCCGGCGCGCACGATCGAGGCCAGCTTGGCCCCGATTGGCGACGTCGAGATCTCCCACGTGCCCGCTGAGCCCGAGCGCGAGACCGCGCCCGAGCCCAAGGCCTCGAAGCCGAAGCGCACCCGCAAGCCGAAACCTCAGCGCGAGCTCGGCGCGCCTGTCCCAGCAGGTGAACCCGCGTGAAGTCGCTCCGCCCGAAGTGCTGCTACGGGGCCGCGCCGTCGCAGCACGCCGCGTATTGCAGGCCCGGGCGGCCTCGGTGCCGTTGGCGCCGTCGTGAGGCTGGGATCTGCTCGTGCGGGGCTTACCACTACCCGCACCGCACGGGCTCGGGGCGTTGCGGCAACCTCGAGGCGCAGGACCACCACGCGCACGGTCCGGCGAGCGAGGCTCGTGCCCTGGCCTACGAGGCCCTTCCGCACGACGCTCCGTCGCACGCGCGGAACGTGTTCGCTGACCTGCTCGAGCGCGACTGCGTCGCGGGTGGTGCGTGATGGCCACTCGGAAAGAACACGCGAGTCGGCCTCGTCGAGAGTCGGTGCGCAAGCGCCGGCCGAAGCTCGCCCACGAGGTCATGGTTCGCGACGCGCAAACGTGCGTCTACTGCGCCTCGCCGGCGACGACGCTCGACCACCTCGAGCCCCGCGCCATGGGCGGCCTCGACGAGGCCTCGAACCTTGTCGCAGCCTGTCTTCGGTGCAACTCCGCACGGCGCCACCGGAGCCTCGTCTCGTGGCAGCTACGGGCCTTCGGGCTCGGGATCGTGTTCTTCGCTGACGCCATCCGCGCTCGAGCCCGAGGTGCAGCGTGACCGCTCACACGCTGCGTCCGTACCAGGAGCACTTCGTCACCCGAGTCCTCGACGCGCTCCGGCGCCACCGAGCTGTGATCGGCCAAGCCCCGACGGGTGCCGGCAAGACGCGCATGGCCGCTTGGATCATCAAGCGCGCCGTCGCCGCGGGGTACTGCGTTCTGTTCCTCGCTCACCTCGACTCGCTCGTCGAGGACACGCACGAGCGCGTCACGGCCGAGGGGATCCGCGCTGGCTTCGTCCAGGCGGGCCGACCCGAGGACCCCGACGCACCCGTGCAGGTTGCATCTATTGCCACGATCGCCGCGCGTGGAACGCGGCCCTTCGCGGGCAAGCTCAAGATCCTCATCATCGCCGACGAGTGCCACCACGGCGTGGCGCGCACGTGGGCGACCATCTTCGCGGCGTACCCGCAAGCCGGGCTCCTCGGGCTCACCGCGACTCCGCAACGTGGCGACGGGCGCGCCATGGGCGACGTGTTCGACTGCATCGTCACCGGCCCCACGAACGCGGAGCTCGTGCGCGATGGGTTCCTCTCTCCCGTCGACGTGCACGCCGCGGACCGGGTCACCAAAGACCTCTCTCGGGACCCCGTCGAGGCCTACCTCGAGCTTCCTCGAGACGCGCAGGGCGAGCTGCAGCGATCCGTCTTCTTCGCCGCGAACATCGCCCATGCCACGGCGCTGACCGCGGACCTCGTCGCGCGCGGCGTGCCCTCGACCATGATCATCGGCGAGACCAAGCGTGCCGATCGTAGGCGCATCCGCGACGGCCTCGTCGAGGGCACCATGCGCGCCGTCGTCGGCGTCGGCGTGTTCCTCGAGGGCTGGGACGTTCCGCCGATCGAGGTCGTCGTGCTCGCCCGTGCCTTCTCTGTATGGGGCGCGTGGCTGCAGGCGATCGGACGAGGTCGACGACCTCACCCCGCGACCGGCAAGACCGTTTGCACCGTGCTCGATCTGCACGGCTGCTTTTGGAACTTCGCGCCTCCCGACGAGCGCCTCAAGTTCTCCCTCGAGGGAGAGCCGATGTCGCTCGCCGAGCCCATGCCCAAGGTCACGCGTTGCCGCGAGTGCCGCGCGACGTTCAGGCCGTCGGCGAGGTGCCCGAGGTGCGGCGCCGCAACGAAGGGATCGCCCCTGATCCCTCGCAAGATGTCGCGCTCCGAGCGGCTCGAGCTCGTCTCGCGCCTGCCGAGGACTGAGCAGGATCGCCGGTACGTCGCGCAGATCGCGCGATGCCGCAAGGACTTGAGCGAGGCCGACGCATGGGCGTGGGCCAAGCGCACATTTGAACAGCGACGAGGACGACCCCCCGAGGTGCACGGATGAATGCCGATCAACGCAAACGAGAAGAGACACGCATTTCCGCGCTCATCAAATTGGAGGTCGGCTCCGAGCCTGACTTTCAGCTCATGCGGAACAACAACGGCCTTGCCGAGTACGGAAAGGCGAAAGTGGTCTATGGCCTTGGCTCGGGAAGTCCTGACTTCGTGGGCATACTCCGCATTACCGACGACCTCGGGGCGTGGGTGTGCCTCGAGGTCAAGGTGCCAGGCGAGGACGCCACCGACGAGCAGAAGGCGTGCCACGCTCTTTGGCGCACGTTCGGTGCGATCGTCGTCGTCGTCCACTCGGCCGAGGAAGCTCGAGCCGCACTCGAGTACGCCCGTGGCACCATCAAAGCGCGACTAAACGAGTACGCCACGAGGGCCTTCTGCGAAGCCTTCTCGGTCGAAGGACGTGGCCGATGAAATGCCGTCGATGCCTCAAGCCCTACGTCACTCCGGCCGATGCTGAGGATCTCACCGCTGAAGAGCGCGCCGAGCTTCGGGAGCTCGAGAGCGGCTTTTGCCCGAAGTGCACGATCGCACGAGCCGCGCCCATTCCTCCGCTCGACGTGAACGACATTTTCGGCAAGACTGGCCTGCTCGCCGCGGGCAATCCCAAGTACGAGCCTCGCGCAGGACAGGTGCGGCTCGCCCGTGCCATCACCGACGCGCTGATCGAGCGAAAGCACTTCATGGGCGAGGGCCCGTGCGGAATTGGTAAGTCCAAGGCCTATGGCGTGCCCGCGGCGCACCTCGCCCGGAGTGGCAAGAAGGTCTTGATCGTCACTGCCTCGATCGCGCTTCAAGAGCAGCTCATCGGCACCGACTTGCCGGCGCTTCAAAAGGAGCTTGGCTGGGACTTCTCCTTCGGGCTCATGAAGGGCAAGTCCAACTACGTGTGCCGCTCCGAAGCCGAGTCGCTAGGCGATGGCATCCCTTCCGATCTGCCGAGCGACATGGTCCCCGCTTACTCCCTCGTCCGCAAGTGGAGCCGAGAGACCGAGACCGGCGACAAGAGTGAGCTCGACCTGAAGCCGCCGGATCCGGTGTGGAGCAAGTTCACGATTGGCACGGGCGAGTGCCCAGGAAAGAAGTGCTCCAACTACCTCCGTTGCCACGCCAAGCTCGCCCGAGACAAGGCCGCCGAAGCCGACATCCTCGTCACGAACTACCACATGCTCTTTCTGAATATGTCCTACGGCGGCACCCTCTTGCCGGCCTCGGACGTGGCCATTCTCGACGAGGCCCACGAGGCGGCCGACATCGCGCGCGACGTCCTCGGGTTCACTCTGGCCCGCGGCTCGTTCTCGCGCATCGCCAAGGACGCAGCCAAGCGCGGGAACGACGACCTCGCGCGAGAGATTCGATCGGCAGGAAAGGACATCTTTGACACCCTCCTTCGGTTCCACGACTCGGGACACTACAAGTCCCTACTTCGAGGGCCCGCACCCATCGACCCTGCGCGCATCGTGCAGGCGCTCGAAGGCTACGTCGAGGAGTTCCCGAAGAGCCACATCGCAGGCTCGGCGACGGGTCGAGCCGACCAGATCCGAGAGGCTCTCGAGGTCTCCGACCCCAACATCGTCTACTCGATCGACGTCAAAGAGCACTACGGGCCAGACGGCAAGAAGACGCGCACCGCTGGTATCCGCTCGCAGTACGTCCAGCCCGGCGGCGTCCTCTCCAAAGCACTCTGGGGCGAGTTTGCGAGCGTGATCGCGGTGAGCGCCACGATCACCACCGATGGCAAGTTCGACTTCGCACAGCGCGAGCTCGGCGCGCCCTCGGGCATCTCCACTCTCGTGGTCGAGACCCCGTTTCGATTCGACCGCCAAGCGCTCCTCGTCATCCCTCCGGCGAACACGTTGCCCGAGCCGAATGACGAGCAGTTCACGATCATCGCCGCGGCTCGCCTGCTCGAAACCATCTCGGCATGCGGCGGCCGAACCCTCGGACTCTTCACTAGCTACCGGGCATTGAATGCCGTGTGGGAGATCGTCATGCGTGAGATTCACAAGTGGCCAGCCGAGAACCGGCCGGCGATTCTGCGGCAAGGCGACAGGCCAACGCAGCTCCTCATCCGCGAATTCAAGGCCGATTGTCGCTCGGTGCTCCTCGGAGTCACGAGCTTCTGGACTGGCATCGACGTGCCCGGCGAGGCACTTACCGGCCTTGTGATCGACCGCCTGCCCTTTGGCTCGCCGGACGATCCGGTCACGATCCGACTCACCGAATCGGACCCCCAAGCCTTTGCAAACTACACGGTCCCGAAGTCGATCCTCATGTTCCGTCAGGGCGTGGGCCGCCTGATCCGGAGTGTGTACGACGTGGGGACGGTCGTGCTCTTGGACAAGCGAGTGACCACGAAGAGCTATGGATCTAGGTTCCTGCGCTCCCTGCCGAACATGCGACGAGGCACTTCGACGAAGGACATTCGGCCCTTCCTCGTCGCCAATGGGGTGTCCGTATGAAGCTTCGCAAGCAGATCGCAGGTGAGGCTCGATTCATTCGCGAGTTCCTACCCATGTGGTTCAACCCACGTTGGTCGTTCAGGGCTGGGACGATCGCCCGCTCACTCTTCCTCGCTGGCGTCGCATACGGTCGACGAGCGCCCTGGTTCCGTTCACGCATCCGCACGAGGGCGTCATGAGGCGAGTGATCCTGGAGAGCCCGTACGCGGGTGACATCGAACGAAACAAGGCCTACGCGCGAGCCTGCCTGCGCGACTGCCTGCGACGCGGCGAGGCTCC
>JAYUKI010000911.1:0-10735 GCA_043764595.1 Myxococcales bacterium
GAAAAGTACGATCTCCGCGTCGAGCTTGGCTTCGCTCCGGAAGTACTCGCGCATGCCCTCCCAAATGGTGACGACCTTGGGATCGTAGGCGACCGCGCCAATGACGAGATTCGAGCTCATAGTGGTCCTTTTTTCGATTTCAGAAGAGGGGGAGGCCGAGGAGGGCCTTGCCAATGAGGTCGCGGAGCACGTCGGCCGTCGGAGCCATGACGGCGCTCGCTTGGGCATCGCGGAAGTACCGTTCGATGCCCGTTTGCCGCGAGAACGCCGCCCCGCCGCACGTGCGCATCGCCGCTTGCGTCACCTCGATCGAGGTCTCGCCCGCGGCAGCCTTCGTCTCGAGCACGCGGAGCACCGTGACGTCCGACGGTTTTTCGAGGTTATCGACAAGGTCGCCGATCCGCGCGGCCAGGCCATCGGTCGCGATCTGCATCGACGCGAGGCTCGCGCGCAGGTTCGGGAGCGCCTCGCCTAGCGTTGCCCCGAGGTGTTCGAAGCGCGCCGTCTTGAGGTGAAGGGCGGTGCCTGCGACCGTGGCACGGCACAGCCCGAGCGACACCGAAGCCGATCCGAGGCAGAAGGTCGGGAGCACGACCTCCAGCATGGCTTTGAATCCCTCGCCCTCGCCCGTGAGCGCCTGAGTTGCAGGGATTGGGCAGTCTTCGAGGGTCATCGGTGACGCGGCATTCGAGCGCATCCCCATTCCGTTCCATGGCGCCGCGACGCGCAGTCCGCTCGTGCCTTCATTCACCCAGTAGAGCACCGAGTCGGTAGGGCTCGAGGCGTCGGGGCTCTGGGCCGAGACCACGTAGCTCTGGGCCTTCCCGGCGCTCGTTACCCACGATTTGTAGGCCGAGAGCTCGACCCCGTTGGGAGTGCGCCGCACCTTCGACACGGGCGCCCAAAAATGGCTCCGGGATCCCTTCTCGCTGAATGCGAGGGTGGTGAGGTGCTTGCCCGCGGCCATCGCGCGCAGTGCCTCGGTCGTGGCGGCGCTCGATCCGCGCCCGGCGACGAAGCACGCCGCGGCGGAGACATGCATCGTGTAAATCATGCCGAGGGAGGGGTCGGCCTCGGCGAGTTGCGCCGCCACCGCCGAGAAGGTACGTAGCCCAAGGCCACTCCCGCCGACGTCGGCGGGGAGCGTGAGCCCGAGGAGACCCGACGCGCCAAGCTCGGCGATCGTAGCCTCGGGGAAAAGGGCCTTTTCGTCGTTTTCGGCGGCGGTCGCGAGTGCGCTCTCGGAGATCTTGCGTGCGGCGGCGATTGCGGTGTCGTGCGTCAGCATGTCGTACCTCGGGGGTTGTTCGCTTCGTAAGGGCGGAAAGGTCACGTGTCGTGCGGGGTTGGGTCTCGGGACTTTTTCGTGGCGGTGCGGCGCGCGAGCCATTCGGCAGACGCATGACGGGCGATCGTCGACACGATCACGACCCCAGCGCGTGTGGCGCCTCGGAATGTGCCGCTCACCTTCGAAACGCCACGCCGGCGCACGCGGCAACCGACGGGTACCTCGACCACGCGCAGGCCACGCGTGTGCGCCTTGATGAGAAGCTCGATCGTGAAGCCGTAGGTGCGATCGCCGAGGTCGAGGGAGTCGATGGCCGCGAGCCGTGCCGCCTTGAATGGAGGCATGTCGCGGTAGCGCGCGCCGATCCCGATGCGCATCAGGAGAGGCGAGAGCCAGTTCCCGAAGCGCTGCACGGTGGTCATGGCGCCAGGTTCGACGCGCGAGGCTTCGCGGTAGCCGAGGGCCAGATCGACGTCTCCAGAGACCACGGGGGCGAGGAGGCTCGGTGCGTCGCTCGGATCGTCGCTGCCGTCGCCGTCGAGGAAGAGGACAACATCGGCGCCGAGGCTCCGCGCGTGGGCGATTCCGGCGTGGCACGCTTGGCCGTAGCCACGTCGAGGCTCCGAGACCACTGTGGCCCCTTCGCGCGCGGCGACCTCGGCCGTCGCGTCGTCGCTGCCGTTGTCGACCACGATCACGGTGTCGACGAACGGGCGTATTCCGCCCACGACCTCGCGCACGTTGCCCTCTTCGTTCAACATGGGAAGGATGGCGCAGATCACGAGAGCGCCTCTCGGTGACGCTCGATCCAGGCTCGCGTGAGCCTTGGAAGATCGAGGTCGGAGGCGACGCGCGCGAGCCTGAGAACGTCGGCGCGGGTGTCGACGTCCCACGACGGCGCGACGTCCTCGACGCGAAATCCTAAGGCGCGCCCGCGTTCGTGGGTCGCCCGTGTCACCTCCGACGTGCTCCACGGGATGTCGATCAGCGCGGCCTCGTGGAGGCTCCTCATGCCGATGAGGTAGTACCCGCCGTCGTCGCACGTGCCGAGCACCACGTCGGCCGTCGAGGCGCGGGCCGCGTCGACGGCTCGGCCGAGGGGCGCGAGCGGTGAGTCGCTGTCGACGATGCACACGAGCTCGCCCGGCGGTGCCGTCGCGAGCAGCGATCGGAAGCCGTGCGAGAGCCGGGCTCCGAGGTCTTCGCCCTGTTGCGCCCAGACTTGCCACGGCGCGCGCACCATCTCGCCGAGCGCGCGCACGCCGTCGTCTTCGGGAGCGACGAGGACGATCCGGCGCGCTTCCGTGATCGCGTCGACCGCCTCGATGCGATCGCGCAGCATGGCCTCGTAGAGGCTCGCCGCCTGCTCGAAGCCGATTTCTTTGCCAAGGCGTGTCTTGCAGCGCCCCGCGACGGGCGCGCGCGCCATGATGGCTACGGTGGTCATCGGATGAGCCCCCGCGATTTGAGCTCGGCGTTCGCACGCTCGGTGTGGTCCTCGGGGCGTTGGGTCTCGGCCCAGCGAACGAGCTCGCGCGCGCCTTCGTCGAAGGAGATCCGCGCCGAAAACCCGAGGTCCCGAGCGGCCGCGCTCGTGTCGCCGAAACAGTGACGGATGTCGCCTTCGCGAAACGCGTAGGTCACCTCGGGCTCGACGGTGGACCCGATGGCCGCAGCGAGCGCCCTCGCCATCTCGTTTACTGTGGTCGGTCGTCCGGCGCCAATGTTGTAGGCGCGTCCAACCGCGCGCTCTTCGGCGTGGGCCGCGAGCACGGTCGCCCGCGCGATATCGGACACGTGGATTGGGTCGCGGAGCTGAGCGCCGTCCTCGAAGAGTACGGGTCGTTTGCCGAGCAGCATGCGCATGGCCATGATCGCGCACACGCCCGTGTACGGGTTCGAGAGGGCCTGACGCGATCCGTAGGTGTTGAGGTAGCGAAGGGCGATGGTCGGTAGGCCGTAGGCTTTTCCGAGGGTGAGGGAGAGCTCCTCTTGGTCGCGCTTGCCTATGCCGTACACGCTGGTCGGTGCCAACCGATCGGTCTCGCCGATCGCCGTCGGGCTGACCACGACGTGGCACGTCGGACACCGAGGCTCGAAGTCGCGCGCTTGCATGTGCTCACGCGTGCGAACGGGCGCCGTCGTCAGTCGCCCGTGCTCCGGGCACAGGTAGGCGCCATCTCCGTAGACGACCATCGAGCTCGCGACGACGAGGCGCCGCACGTGGGCTCGCCGCGCGACGACACCTTCGAGCAACACCGCCGTCCCGACGACGTTGATGTCCGAGTAGAGGCGCACCTCGACCATCGACTGCCCGTTCCCGACGATTCCCCCGAGGTGAAAGACCGTGTCGACGCCCTCGAGCGCGCGCGCCACGGCGTCGGGGTCGCGGAGATCTCCGCGCACGAGCTCTGCGTCGCTCGACAGGTTCACGGCGACGCCGGTGGGGTGGGCTTGTGGTAAAAGGTTGTCGAGAACGCGCACGCGCGCGCCTTCGCCGAGCAATCGGTCGACGACGTGCGAGCCGATGAATCCGGCGCCTCCCGTGACGAGCGCGTGCATCGCTACCAGGTCTTCAAGAACCGAGGATTTATCGGATCGCCGTGGCAAGTCTCGCACTCGACGTCTTTGGCGCCAGCTTGCTTGAGCTTGTCGGTGTAGCTGTCGGACATGTACGCGCTCAGAGCCTCCCGAGGCTCACGACGAAGGAAGACGGCTTGTCCCTGGTGGCACGAGTCGCAGTAAAGCTCGCCTCCCTCGAGGGCGAGGTTGCGCGTCATGTCGTCCCACATGCGTATCGTGAGATGTTTCATGCGGGTTGGGGCCGACGCCGCGTTCGCGTCATGGCAATCGGTACAGGCGGCGCCGAGGGAGCGCGTGAAGGTGCTCATCAGCCCACGCACTTGGCGTGGCTCGAGCTCCGCGAACCGGGGCAGTGCGCGAGGGTTGAGCCCAAGTTTCCGGAGGTCTTCGCTGAGTGCCGTCGAGCGAATGGGCTTCATCCGTGGCGCTTCACGCGGCATCTCCGCGGCACCCACCTTCGCGAGTCCAGCACCCGACGAGCATGCGGCGAGTGAAGCGCTCGCCACGACGGCACCGAGCGTCAGCGTAGCCGAGGCACGCCGTCGCCGAGCGACGAGCGCGAGCCCGAGCAGCACCGGGAGGGTCATGGCGAACCCAGGAGCACCGAACGGAGCCACCTGCCCTACACAGCCGTAGGTGGGGGTGATCGGGTCCACCTCGGTGCCTTCCTCGGCCGCGCCGTTCGGACTCTCTCCTTGCTTGAGCGCGTCGACGTCGAGCTTTCCGTCGCCGTTGCTGTCGACGCGGTCGCTGGCCATGGCCTTGAGGGCCGAAGCGAGAGATGCTTCGTCGAACGCGACCAGGCCGCGCGCGCGCATCGCCACGCCAAAGGGCGTATTGACCGTGCCGCGCCCGACCCGGCCATCGACGTGGCATACCGCGCACTCCGGCGCGCTCGACGCCGTGAGCTCCTTTTCGATGATGCTCGGGAAGCTCGGCGTCGCCAAAGCCACCGATGGGGCGAGATGGGCCAGAGAGAAGGCCAAGCTCGCGACGAGCGACACACGAAGGGAGCGAGTTCGCCAGGGGCGAGGAACAGGGGGCTTCATAGGTATCCGTGAACTTGGAAGATTCCGCTCACCGCTTCGGCGCGGCCCACCGGGATGTCGCGGCTTTGGAAGATGGCGTCGAAACGGAAGTCGACGTGAGGGAGGGCGAACCACCACACGCTCCCCCACAGGGCGACGTTGGCCGGTCTGTCGAAGTCGCGCATCGCGATCTCGGTTGTAGGGCCGAAATGCAGGCCTTGCACGGGCTCTACGTCGACGGTGAGCAGTCCCACGCCGCCGAAGTCGGTGCGTCCCGGCGTGGGCTGGGACGTGTGGAGGAAGTCCCACTCGGCGGCGAGCACGACGCTCCGCGTGGGCGAGTAGCGACCGAACACCCCGTGGGCATGGCGGAACGACGGCGTCAGCAGCTCGGCATCGAAGATCGTGTTGGTGATCATCGACGAAGCCCCGAGGGCGAGCGTCGGGGTGAGCGCGACCTCACCGAACGCCGCGTACCCTCGCGAGCGAAACTTGTCCGGGGAGACCGCGAAGTTTCCCAGGATCAGCATGGCTCCGCCGCGAAAACGACCGCGCGCGATGTCCACCGAGGCGCCGTACTGCTGGGACGCGTTCGTATCGGTTCGCGTCTCGGTGCGCACGAAGCGGGTGTGCTCGATCGAACGGAGACCAAACGGGAGGTTCATTCTCCCCGCGCGCACGAGGATGTCCTCGTTCTGGCCCAAATCGACCCCGACCCAATGGACGCGCGATATGAGCTTTGCGTCCGCGCCGCGGGTGATCGCGGCTCCGTTCGCGCCCTCGTCCACCGCTCCGATCGAGCCGTTCACACGAAAGCGACCGAGCTTGTATTGCCCGAGCGCGTCCGCCTGCATGACGATGAAGCGTCCCTGAGCTTCCCCGCCCGAAGGGAACACGCCGAGGATGGCCGAGCGCCACTGGGCGCTGACGTCGAGGCCCTTGGGCAGCGGGACCGCGCCAAAAAGGGGCTCCGCGAAGCGGCTTGGCTCTCGGTCGGGAGGCGAGTAGCGGGTCCGCATGAGGATCTCGCCCTGTGCCCGCCCGTACACGTTGAGAAGACCTCCGCCCCCCGGATCGGCGTGGCAGGTCGCGCACTGCGTGTAGCCGTGTTTGACCATCCACGCGTAGGCGTGGGCGCGCGAAGGCGAGAGCCATGTGACGAAGAACAGCAGAACCGCGATGGCGAGCCTGCGGGACGAAACGAATCGATAGGAGCTCACCGGACCTCGATCTTGATCTGATACTCGGGCTTGCCGACGCCGATCCCGTCGCCCACGATGCAGTTCTCGCTCGTGTAGCCGAAGACGTACTCGTACTCTCCCGGCGTGGTGGGGGCCTCGAACGTCGCCGTCCACCGCCCGCTCGGGAATCCAGCGAGGAAGGCGTCGTTCGTGCGGCGGAAGGGGGGCTTGAAGGCCCGGGCGTCTTTCGTTTTCGCCTCGAGCACCACGACCTCCTCGGACATTGGGTCCTTCGGAGCCGCCTTGACGTCTACGGCGAACGAGAGGGTTTGCCCTGGCTTGGCGACGCGTGTGTCGACCGAGAATCCGGACGCCGTGGGGCGCACGTCTCCGGCGAGCAAGGCGCTCGTGCGCACGACGAGACCGGACGCGGTGCTGTCGTCGACCTTCAGGGATCCGTAGCGGTAACCTTCTTTGAACGTGTGCAGGCCCACAGGCCCCTTCGGCACCATCACCTCGAACGACCCGTCGGCGGCGGCGACCGTGCCGTACCGGTAGTTGGGATGAGCCGCCGCCTTGTTCGGGTTGAAGCTGTACAGCTCACAAAGTTCGACGAACACGAGCGAGCCGCCAAGCGGCGCCTGGGTCGTGGCGTCGACCACCGTGCCTTTTAGAGGAGCGAGGACTTCGTTTTCCTGGCCGCAGGTCGTCTTGTTCTGGGAGTAACACGACGAGCCACCCACGAGTGCGAGCGCGGCGGCAGCTCCGAGGCCCAACGAGGAGCTCGAGCGGCGGTGCGTGTCGCGAACCTGTGCACTTTTCTGCGAAACCAAGCATCCTCCGTGACGTACGACGACGGCGAGGTGTGGCGCGAGGCCGTTCGTCCTGGGCGAGGGTACGCTGCGAACGGGAGGTGGTTTCGAATGTCGTCCCGAGTCATCGTCGTTTTTGTCGCGGGGCTCGTCGGGGCCTGCACGGGCGCCGAGCCGGAGGGCGATAGCTCTTCCTTAGAGCCCCGCGAGACGAGCGACACTACACAGTGCGCTCAGGGCGACAAGACTCGGGAGCGTCACGGGACCGACTGCCTCTGTTGCCACGGCACGTTCGGGGTGGCCGGGTCCATCGCCCGGGATGCTGGAGTCGATTGGGTTCTCCTCACCGACTCCGAAGGGCGCCACCTTCAGATCGCACCGAACCCTCACGACAACTTCTTTCGCCACGTGAAGCTTCGTCCTCCCATCCACGCGACGCTGGTCTATGCGAACGGAGCGGTGCGAACCATGAAGACCGACGCGCCAAGTGGGTCGTGCAACCAGTGCCACGGCGCGATGGCTCCCATGCTCGGAGCCAGGGAGTGACCTCCGAAGCCCCCCGATCGTCTCGGCTCGTGGGGAGGATTCGGCTCGTGCTCCTCGTGGTTTTTGGTGCGCTCTCCCTTGGGTGCGTGGCGTGGGCGGTCGCGCAGTCCACGGAGCGTCTCCCCGACTATCCCGAAGCTTGCGTGCTCTTCAACGCGTCGCGCGTCCGCGACGGCTTTCCGCTCTACGTGACGCCCGAAACCGGCGGCGCCGAGTACACGTCCGGGCCTCCGTCGCGGTATTTTGTCGCCTACACGCCGTTTTACGCGATGGCACTCTCGCTCGTCCCGGCGGGGGCAGCCATGGCGGCTTCACGGCTGTTCGGGCTCTTGGCGTGGGCCTCGGCGCTCGTGTGGTCGGTGGTGCGAGCGCGTGACGCGGAGGCGCGCCGTTGGGCCACGGTCGCGGCGCTTTTCGTCGGCTCGACGTACCACTTCGCGCGGTGGTCGGCGTGCACCAAGCCCGATGCGATCGCGCTCTTGCTCACGGCGATCGCGCTCGAACGGGCGTTGTCGCGGCGCACGCTCGGCTTCGCGTCGGGCGCGCTGTTCGCGATGGCTGCCGTGCTGAAACCGAGCGTCGTTGGCGCGCTGCTTGGCGTATCCGTCCTCTCGGGCGTGGTCGTCGTCGCTCGGTCGCTGCGACGTCGTCGAGCCATGCTTGGGCACGCGCGCGGGCTCGCGGCCGCTGGGGTCGTCGCTTTGGTTTCCCTGATTGGCCTCGACATCGGCAGTGGCGGTCTCGCGATCACGCAGCTCCGCTCCGCGCTCGCGCTCAAGTTCGTGTGGTCTCATTTCGTCGAGATGAACGTGTCGCGCGGGCCGTTCCTCGCCGCAATCGTCGTCGTCGCGGTGCTCGCCGCGTGGCCGTCGCGCGGCACGATTCGGGGAAAACTCGCGCTCTCGGCCCTCGCGGGGAGCGTCGCCACGTGTGCCTTCGGCCTCGGCAAGCTCGGCTCGGCATCGAACTATCTCATGGAGCCTTCGCTCGTTTCAGTCATCGTGGTTGCGGCGTTTGGTCTGCGCTTGCCCCGGTCGCTCGCTTCCCGCACGGTGTCGCTCGCCGCGGTCTTTGTCTCGGTCGCATGGGTCGACGTCGCGACCGCCCGAAGCCTCGTCGACGAGGTCAACGACTGGGGAAAAGAGAGGGCCGAGCTCTCGGCGGCTCGCGCGACGTGCCCGGCGAAGGGCTTCGTGCTGTCGCACGATCCGGGGCTCGAGCTCACCCTCAATGGGCGCATCTACACGCACGCGCTCGAGGTGTGGGCGGCCACGCTCGCAGGGAGGTTCCCCGAGCGCGTATGGGTGCACGACGTGGCGCACCCAGACGTAGAATGCTTCGTCGCCGAGACCGCGTCGACGTTCGAGTCGCCGCCCGGGGTCTTCCCGCCCGAGGTCGCTCGAGCACTGGCCGACGAGTTCGGTCCGCCAGAGCGGATCGGGCGATTTGTTACCTACAAAAGAATGCGTTGAAGCCGCAGGCAAGGCTGGCGCAAAGCCGCCAACCCCTCGCGGTGCTCTGCGCTACCCACGGACGTTGCCCCGGTGGGTGCTTCGAGGCTACCTTCGGCGCGTGATTGGGCGTCTCACTGGGACGGTAACGGAAGAAGACGACGGCTCGCTGCTGGTCGACGTCGGTGGCGTCGGCTACGAGGTCATCGCTCCCTTGGGGACACGCGGGCGCGCGAAGTCCGACGCCGAAGGCCGCACCGTGCTGTTCGTGCACACCCACGTGCGCGAGGACGTTTTCCAGCTCTTCGCCTTCGCCAACGAAGCGGACCGCACGGCCTTTCGCACGCTCATCGGGGTGAGCAGCGTCGGGCCCAAGACCGCAGTCGGCATCTTGAGCGCGCTCCCCGCGCACGAGCTTGCACGCGCGATCGCCCACAAAGAGCTGTCCACACTGACGTCCGTTTCTGGCGTCGGAAAAAAGACGGCAGAGCGTCTCTTGCTGGAGCTGAAAGACAAGCTCCCGATGACGCCGGAGGGCGCTGGGGCGGCGCGGTCGACCGCGGCTTCGCCTCGTGCTCCTTCGGGGGATGGCAGCCCGCGCGACCTCCTTTCGGGTGCCCTCACGAAAATGGGCTACAAGCCCATCGAAGCCGAGCGCGCCATCGCCCTGCTCGGTCCGCGTCTCGCAGAGGGCACGGCCGATCTCCCCACGCTTCTCCGTGAGGCGCTCGCGCTCCTCGCCAAATAGCCACTTTCCCCAACTTTTTCCTCGGCTTACGACCATGGCCAAAAAAACGACCAAGAAGAATGCCACGAAGCGCCAGCGCGCAGAGCGCCGCTTCCTGCCTCAAAGCTCGTCGAACGCGTGGCTCGTGCGCCTGCCCGGTGCACTCGGTGCGGCCGGCATCGGCGCGGGCGTGTGGGGCTACTTGTACGGGCATTTTGCGCCGCAAGAAGGCCAGACGCCGGTCGGCACGACGTACAACATTCCGCTCTTCGTGCTCGCGGGCGGGGCCGTGATGCTCGCCGTGGCCATCTGGTTCGGCACCTCGGGAGATGCGGCCCTTCGCGTGGGCGATCCTGGCATCGCCTACGAGAAGGGCGAGCCGCGACGGATGCCCTGGTGGAAGGTCAAAGCCATCTCGTTCGAGGGCGGCACCGAGTCGCTGGTGGTGTCCGGAAAAGACGAACGCGACGAAGCCTTTTCCTTCCGCATTCCGGTCCGCAGCCAGCCCTTGGCGGTCGCGTGGATCGTGAAAGAAGCCCTCGCCCGCATTCCGAAGAAGGTCGATCTCTCGGACAGCGTGCTCGCGCGCATTGGCGAGGCCCAAGAAGGCGGAACGAAGCTCGTGCTCGAGCCGCTTCAAGTGGTCGGCCGTCGGTGTGCGGCCAGCAAGAAGCTCATCGCCTACGAGCCGGACGGCGAGGTGTGCCCGGCCTGCGAGCGCGTCTACCACAAGGACCAAGTCCCTCGGAAATGCGCCTGCGGAAACGAGTTTCCGTCCCGCAAGGTGACGGCCGCGGTGGAAGACGACGACGACGCCGAAGCCGACGCCCCCGACAGCGACAGCAAAGAAGCCAGCGCCGAAGCCTGACGCGCCGTCGCAACGTCGCGCGAGTGCTCGCGTGAAATGACGCACGAAGCCCGTGAGCGAGAGATCGCTTCGCGGGCTTTGCTCTTTCCCGGACGGAGTTTTTCCGCTTTGATCGCGCGCCATGAGCGTGGAAGAAAAGCCGATGATCGCGCGCGGCCAAGGCGCGAGCCCTGGCGTGGCGACCGGAAAGATCGTGTTCCTCTCGGCCGACGCGGTTCGTCTCGCCGAGAGCGGCGAGAGCGTCATCTTGG
>JAYUKI010000912.1:0-10733 GCA_043764595.1 Myxococcales bacterium
GCTCGTCAAGCCCATCGGCGCGACGCGAGTCAAGATCCGCAAGGGTCGCGGCGTCGGCTCTGGCATCGGCAAGACCGCGGGTCGTGGCCAAAAGGGCCAGTACGCGCGCACCGGCGGCTTCAAGCCGTACTTCGAAGGCGGCCAGACGCCCCTTCAGCGCCGTCTGCCGAAGCGTGGCTTCCGCAACCCGTTCCCCACGAAGATCGCAGCGATCAACGTCGGCGACCTCGATGTCTTCGCGGCCGGCGCCAACGTTGACGAGAAGGCTCTACGTGAGCGCGGCCTCGTCAAAGGCGCCTACGACGGCATCAAGATCCTCGGCGACGGAGACCTCTCGAAGGCCATCGTCGTGACTGCGAACTCTTTCTCCAAGAGCGCGCAAGAGAAAATCCAGAAGGCCGGCGGCAAGACCCTCCTCGTGAGCTCGGCCAAGGCCAGCGAGTAATGTCCTCTCTCCCGGGTCTCGCGAACATCAGCAAAGTACCGGAGCTCCGGAAGCGTGTGCTTTACACGCTGATGATGCTCGCGGTGTACCGTGTCGGTGTGTTCGTGACCATCCCGGGGGTGGACCGAAACGCCATGCGGGCTCTCGTGAGCAAGCAAGGCGGGCTCCTCGGCTTCGTCAACATGTTCAGCGGTGGGGCGCTCGGAAACTTGAGCGTGTTCGCACTCGGTATCATGCCGTACGTGAGCGCGAGCATCGTGTTTCAGCTCCTCACCATGGTCTACAAGCCCCTCGACGAGCTTCGCAAAGAAGGCGAGCAAGGGACTCGCAAGATCAACCAGTACACTCGCTATGCAACGTTGGGCCTTTCGATGGTTCAATCGTTTGGTATCGCGATGACCCTGGAAGGCGCGAGCAACAACGACCTCGACACCTCGGGTGGGGTGGTTGCGCACTCGGGCTGGCCTTTCCGACTGATGACCATGCTGACCCTGACTACGGGAACGCTTTTCATCATGTGGGTTGGTGAACAGATCACCGAGCGCGGCATCGGAAATGGGACGTCGCTCATCATCTTCGCCGGAATCGTCACCGACATTCCCGGCGGCATCCTGAGCTACTTCGAGACCCACAAGGGCTCCATCCAGCCGCTCAATCTCGCCGCTGTGGGAACCATCATCCTCGCGACGGTGGCGACCATCGTTTTCTTCGAGCGTGGCCAGCGCCGTATTCCAATTTACTACGCGCGTCGAAGTGTCGGCCGTCGCGTGTATGGCGGGCAGACTGCGCACCTCCCGCTCCGCGTGAATACCGCCGGTACCATCCCGCCGATCTTTGCATCGTCCCTCCTGATGTTCCCGGCCACGTTGGCAAACTTCA
This sequence comes from Myxococcales bacterium, assembly GCA_043764595.1. Lineage (GTDB taxonomy): Bacteria > Myxococcota_A > Polyangia > Polyangiales > Polyangiaceae > JAAFHV01. Next base: position 1,325 of record JAYUKI010000912.1, read on the forward strand.
AGATCCCCGGAATGGCGACCCTCCAAGGCTCGCTGGACCGTGGTGGCTGGGAGTTCAACTTCTTCTACGTCGCGCTCATCATCTTCTTTTCGTTCTTCTACACGGCGGTCACCTTCCAGGCGGTCGACGTTGCGGACAACCTCAAGAAGCAGCAGGCGTTCATTCCTAGCATTCGCCAAGGCAAGCAGACGGCCGACTACATCGACCGTGTGCTGACGCGAATCACGCTTGGTGGCGCCTTGTACATGGCCGTGGTTTGCGTGGTCCCCACGCTCATCACCGAAGCCTTCAAGGTTCCCTTCCGCTTTGGTGGAACCTCGATGATGATCGTCGTCGGTGTAGCGCTCGACACGGTGGCCCAGATCGAGGCTCACCTCATCACGCGCAACTACGAAGGCCTCTCGGGCGGCGGCGGCCGTGCGACTCGTATTCGTGGACGGAGGGACTTCGGATGAGCGGCGACGGGCTTCGACTCGTATTCGTCGGGCCTCCCGGCGCAGGCAAAGGTACCCAAGCGAAGGTCATCTGCGAGAAGTGGGGAATCCCACAAATCTCGACGGGCGACATGCTTCGGGCAGCCAAAGCCGCTGGGAAGCTCCCCACCGACCTCGTCGAGAAAATGGCCTCGGGTGGTCTCGTTCCCGACGAGGTTGTCATTGGCCTCATCGCAGAGCGCACCCAGGCGGAAGACGCCAAACGTGGTTTTCTCTTGGACGGCTTTCCGCGGACGGTTCCGCAAGCTGAGGCACTCGAGTCGCTTTTGACAGGCCGTGGGCTGAAGCTCGACCATGTCGTGGCGCTTGTCGTTCCGAGTGAGCTCCTGCTCGAGCGTGCGGTTCTGCGCCGGACCGACAAACGGACTGGACAGATCTACCACCTGAAGTATAAGCCTCCCCCCCCGGACGCGGAGCTTGAGCACCGCGCCGACGACCAAGAGGCGGTCGTGAAGACCCGCCTTTCCACGTACGAAGCCATGACCAGCGAGCTTCTTCCTCATTACGAGAAAAAGGGAATGCTTCGCAGGGTCGACGGCGTGGGTGGGGTCGAAGAAGTAACGGATCGTGTATTCCACGTGCTCGGAAAGACCTGATTCCTACCGTGCAATGGAAACCGAACCGGGAGGCTGAGAGAAAAGAGGCATGGGAGTGAGTGAACGACGAGAGCGAAAAGAGCCCAAGGGCGACAAGCTGGAGTTCGACGGTGTCGTCCAGGAAGCACTCCCGAACGCTATGTTCCGGGTCAAGTGCGACAATGGCCTCGTCGTCCTCGCCACCATCAGCGGTCGCATGCGGCAGTACTACATCCGCATCCTCCCTGGTGACCGCGTAACCGTAGAGGTCAGCCCCTACGATCCTAGTCGCGGTCGCATCACCTACCGCCACAAGTAAGAAGGCTCCCTCTCCTCTCCCGCGGGCCCCAGTGGTCAATTGGGGGAGAGCCGGTGAGGCGGCGCCAAACGTCCGAGAGTCGAGAGCCAAGGCAACACAAGCCGTTTTGGAGTGAGTCATGAAGGTTCGTCCGTCCGTCAAGAAGATTTGTGACAAGTGCAAGGTCGTCCGCCGCAAGGGCGTCGTTCGCATCATTTGCGAGAACCCCCGCCACAAACAGCGTCAGGGCTAATATCGGCTCGAAGGGCCGCTTCAAGGCTTAGAGCTCGGTCGGGCTTTCTCTCCGTGCAGTCGTACGGCGGGTCTACCGTGCGAGTCTAGGTTCTATGCCGCGCCCTCAAGCCGAGGTACCCATGCGGTATCGGTCCGTCGTCGCGGTCGTGTCGCGGTGAATGGGTCCCGGAAACCCCGGTTCCTAAAAGTATTTCGAGGGTTTCGACCCTCCACAGTTGAATCCTAGAACCAACCGAGTAGAGAGCATCCGTCATGGCTCGTATCGCAGGCGTCGACCTTCCCCGTCACAAGCAAATTGCCTATTCGCTGCCGTACCTCTACGGCATCGGTCGCACCCTCGCGAAGAAGATCTGCGAGCGCGCAGGCATTCCCGAGACCAAGAAGACCGAGGACCTCACGGACTCGGACGTCCGCAAGATCCGCGAGTTGCTCGAGTCTGAGTACCGAGTCGAAGGCGACCTCCGGCGCGAAGTCCAGATGAACATCAAGCGCCTGATGGACCTCGGTTGCTACCGCGGCCTCCGTCACCGCCGTGGTCTCCCGGTCAACGGGCAGCGCACGCACACGAACGCCCGCACCCGCAAGGGCCCGCGCAAGGGCATCGTGTCGCGCCAGGGCTCGTCCGCGAAGAAGTGATCGGCGCACCTCGCCGCACTCGCCGCAGTTCGCGGCGAATCTCCTTAGTTTTGCGCCAGGTGTGCGAAAGCATCGCCCCGGCGGACCACCTCACGAATCTCGTTCTGGAGTAGATCATGGCCACGGCGAAAACGGCAGCGACCAAGGGCAAGCAGGTCAAAAAGAAGGTCAAAAAGAATGTCGCGACGGGGATCGCGCACATTCAAAGCACCTTCAACAACACGGTCGTGACCATCACCGACGTGAACGGCAACACCGTTTCGTGGTCGAGCGCTGGTTCGCGTGGCTTCAAGGGCTCCCGAAAGAGCACTCCGTTCGCTGCCCAGCTCGCGGCCGAAGAGGCCGCGCGCAAGGCAATGGATCACGGGATGCGCTCTATCGCCGTGTTCGTCATGGGACCCGGCGCGGGACGCGAAAGCGCCCTCCGCGCGCTCCAAACGGCCGGATTCAAGGTCACCCTCATCCGTGACGTGACGCCGGTTCCCCACAACGGTTGCCGTCCGCCGAAGCGTCGCCGCGTCTAAGACGAGCCGATGCTACGAAGAACGCGCCCCCCTCTTAGGGTTGGCGCGTTTTTTCGTATTGCTTGGCCTTGGCCCACCGATGTCCCATTGCGTTCTGATGAAAGACCTCCCAGGACGAGTGGCGTGCGGACTTTTGGCGGCCGCTCTGACGCTCGCGGGCTGTCAGCTCTCACGGCCGATTGGGGAGCACCCCGCGCTGCAGGGCGCCCCCGCTTCAGCCGATTCGAGCACGGAGGCACGTGTTGCGGCCCTGTTTGCTACGGCCCGAAACGACTTCGGCTGCGAACGCGTGGACGTCGTCCTTACGTTCGACCGGCGCTACGCCAACAGCGCTTCGGTCCGCTACGTGGTCGACGGCTGTGGAAAGCGGGCACTCTACGCGGAGACGTGCGAGTCCTACCCGGCCTGCCGGTACCTCTTGCTGTCGATCATGCCGGTGCCGCTTCGAGCTCCGGCGGGCGCGCCCTCTGCCGCACCGCCCGCTGGCGAGGCCTCCTTCTAAATGACCGTTCACGATTCTCAATCAGGTGATGCGGTCGTTTTGGGCTCGGGACCCAAAACCAGGAGGTGGGGCCCCATCGGGCTTTGCGCGCACCAGTTGCGGCGGAGGACGGAGTCCTCCGATGACAAGTCAGTCTAAATCAGCGGGACTTGATCGAAGAGCATTACCGCTGATTTAGCGATGCTTGCTAACCCAGAGAAATTCTCGGTCCGACAACCTGATTGGCACTCTAGAAGCTCGAGCCGGGTTCCTTTAGAAACGCGACCTCTTCGGGCGTCGATGGCCGACCAAGAATGGCGTTGCGATGGGGGTAACGGCCGAATCGGTCCAAAACCGCCTTGTGCTTTCGTTCGTAGTCCAAATTTTGGGCGATACCGTTCTTCGTAAAGAGCTCCACGGCCACGTCGTGGATGACGAGCGATTCCGAGTGCATGAAGGGCATGTACAAGAACGTGCGCTCCGTCGGGGTGAGGTCGTCGTCCGCGCCCGCGCGGACCGCTTCTTGGGCCAAGGCCAACGCCAGCGGGTCTTGAGCGAACGCACGCGGTGAGTCGCGGAACATGTTTCGGGAAAACTGGTCGAGGAGGAGAACCTCGGCGAGTCTACCTTTGGCGGTCTCGCGCCAAGCGTGGAGCTCGCAGCGCGAGGCCTTTTCGTGCGTGCTCGAGAACCGCTCGACGATTCGTGCATCGAGCGAGGGGTCCTTCGTGAACCACTTTTTCGGACCCAATTCGTCGAACCAGAACGAGATGACGTCGGCGTGCATGAGCCATCTTTAACTGGAGGCTCGAGGTGCGGCAATCGACGCGCCGCAAGGAGCTCGACGCTCACGCGGCGAGGCGCTTGGGTTCGACGCAAGACGCGAGCTCCTGTCGCCGCGTCGAGGAACCGCAACCACTCGGACGGCCCCTCCTTGCGCTTTGCGCCATTTCGCGCTACCCCTCCACTCCTATGACGCGTCTCGCCATGGGGATTCTCCCCGAGTTTCGAGACGTTAGGTCAAAACGTGGCGCGTCGATCGTCGACCCGCCTTCCGCTTTGCGCGCCCACGCGGCACGCGCCAGCGGCTCTTCATGTTTCTGGGCTTCCGAGTTTTCGGGAGCCGCCGCGTAGAGAGCTCGTGTTCGATTCCATGACGTTCCGTCCCCGTCGCCGTAATTCCCGTTCTTCCGGATCTTCCGGCGCACGAAACCCCGGAGGCCCGTCTCAAGCAGGCGCGTTCCGGTCCCTTCCTCCCGTGGCCTCGAAGCCTTCGCTTCCGCCGCTCCCGCCCGCTACCCCGGACGAGCTCGCGACCCTCGCGCTGTCTCCGTTCACGGCCCTCGGTCTCACCCAAGACCTCGTTCGCGCGCTTTTGGCGGAGGGATACACCACGCCGACCCCCATCCAGCAGGCGGTGATTCCCACCGTGCTGAGCGGTCGGGACATTCTCGCGTGCGCGCAGACCGGAACGGGCAAGACCGCCGCGTTCGTGCTGCCCATTCTCCAGAAGCTCGCGAACGCTCCGAAGACCGGAAAAGTCCGCGTCCTCGTGCTTACCCCCACGCGCGAGCTCGCGGCCCAAATCGCAGAGCGCATCGACGCCTACGGCCGAAACCTCGGGCTTCGTCACGTGGTCATCTATGGTGGCGTGAGCCAGCTTCGTCAGGAGCAAGCCCTCGCCGAGCTCCCGGACATTCTCGTGGCCACTCCCGGCCGCCTCCTCGACCTCACGGGTCAGGGAAAGCTCCGTCTCGACGGCGTCACCGACTACGTCCTCGACGAAGCCGACCGCATGCTCGACATGGGCTTCGTCCACGACGTTCGCCGGGTAAACCAGCTTCTCCCGCAAGAGCGTCGCACCCTCTTCTTCTCGGCGACCTTCCCGCCGGCCATCGACGGTCTCGCGCGAAGCATGCTTCGTGACCCGTTCCGCACGTCGATTGCCCCCGCCGTCACCACGGCCGAAGGCGTCGATCAGGCCGTCATGTTCGTCCACAAGGACGACAAACGCGTCCTCTTGGAGAAGGTCCTCTCGGGCCCCGAGGTTTCGCGCGCGATCGTCTTCACGCGCACGAAGCACGGTGCAAATCGCCTCTCCGAACAGCTCGAACGCGCGGGCATCGGCTCGGCGGCCATTCACGGAAACAAGTCCCAAGGCGCACGCGAACGTGCTCTCGAAGGCTTCCGCGCCGGCACCACCCGCGTCCTCGTCGCGACCGATCTCGCGGCACGCGGCATCGACGTGGACGGCATCTCGCACGTCATCAACTTCGATCTCCCCAACGTCCCCGAAAGCTACGTGCACCGCATCGGGCGCACCGGGCGCGCGGGCGCATCGGGTCGTGCCATTTCGTTCTGCGACGGCGAAGAGCGCCCGCTCCTCGCCGACATCGAGCGCTTCATTCGTCGGCGCATCGCCGAAGTGCGCGTCGACCTCCCGCCGAGGCCGGCGCCCGAGCCCGGAGTGCGTCCTCTCGCCTCGCGCCCCGACGATCGCGGTCCGCGCCCCCAAGGCCGTCCGGGCGGTGGTGGCGGACCCGGTGGCGGACGCCGTTCTTCGTTCCGTGGTGGCGGCCAGCGCCGTCCCTGAGCAGGTGAGGTGAGGGGCCGATGGGGGGGAAGCTCGAGCTCGCAATTGCCATTTTGAATGGTGCGATTGGGGATTACCTCGATCGCACCAAAAATGGCCTTCGCACGGAGCTTTCGCTCGTACGACGCGGCGAGCTCGTTCCACTCGAGAAAGGCGCGTTCGCGCGGGCTTTTCCTGAAGCCTCGCCGCGAGTCGTCGTGTTCGTGCCAGGCCTCATGTGCACGGAGGACGTGTGGGAGCTCCCCGACCGAACCGGGAGCTACCCCGCATTCGTGGAACGAGACCTCGGCGTCACCGCGCTCACCGTTCGCTACAACACGGGACGATCCATTCCGCACAATGGCGTCGATCTCGACCTTTGGCTCACTGAATTGGTGGGAACCTATCCCGTTCCGCTCGAGGAAATCATGCTCCTCGGCTTCAGCATGGGCGGGCTGGTCGTTCGAAGTGCGTGCCACTTCGCGAAGACGATGGCGAATGGCTCTTCGACCTGGTTGCCGCTCGTAAGTCGTTGTGTCTACGTAGGCACTCCTCATCGCGGCGCTCCGCTCGAACGCGCCGGCCGGGTGCTCTCGAACGTGCTGCGGGCCATTCCGGACCCGTACACCCGCCTCGCGGCGGATCTTGCCAATCTGCGAAGCGCGGGGGTGAAAGACCTCGGGGACGCCGATCTGCGTCACGAAGACGCGGCGACTCGAGTCTCGCATTTGGCCTTGAAAGACCCCGCCCATCCCGTTCCGCTCTTGCCGGAGATCGACCACTATCTCGTGGCAGGAACGCTTTCGCCGGAGCCTTTTTTGGCCGAGCTCTTCGGCGATAGCCTCGTTCCCGTGACGAGTGGAACCTTCTCGCGAAAGGGCGACGTTCCTATCGCGCCTTCGCGCGTGAAGCTTTTTCCAGGGCTTTCGCACATGACGCTGGCGCACCATCCGCTCGTATACGAAGCGGTACGCGCATTTCTGGATTCGAAACTCGGGGAGGGACGATGAGCAAAGACAAGAACCGAATTCGAGGGCTTTTGGCCCTCGTCACCGACGCGGTCGAGCACGGCTCGCGGGCCGTCGAGCGTGTGCACCGCTCCACGGCGGATCGCCCCTTTGCGATACTGAGCCTGCTGCCGGAACCGGTCGCTCTTCCTGCCCGTGGTGTGAAGATCGTCCACGACGTGTCCCTTACCGCGGTGTATGGCTCGATTCGTATCGTGAACCAAGCCGTCGCGGTCACGGTCGATGTCGCGTTCGATCTTGCCGAATCGATGGCTCCCGATGTCGACGGACCGACCAACGAAGAGCCGTTGAAAGAGGTCTCCGTGCGGGAAGTACCGCCCCAAGCCGTCCGCAAAGACGCCTAGATCCATCCAGGAAAACCAATCCCCATCGGGATTCTCGAAGGCTCCAGCGAAGCGAAAAGGCGCACCCCGATTTGGAGCGCGCCTGTCTATCACGAGAGCTCGAGGCTCAGAGCTTCTTGCCGGCGTAGTCGACGGACGACGTGGCCGCGTAGCCGCGCACCATCACGCTGACATTCGATGGAGTGCGAACGTCGACGATGCAGCTCTCGTTCGAGCCCGACTTGAAAGGGCGGCAGTCGTACGTGCGGGTCGTAGCGGCGGCGCCGACCTTCACGTAGAGATCCGCGTCGCCGGTTCCCTTGATGCTGAGCTCGTACTTGCCGGGCTGCAGAATGCCAGTGTCGAAGTTGCGAGTGATGCCTCGCTTCAGGTCGTCCACGCGAGCCGTGACCCCTTGCCAGCCGGCGGGCGGCGGCGCGACGCCGGGGGTGAACGCGTTGTCTTCTTCGCCCGTGACCACGACCACTTGGGAGTCGTCGATGCCATCGAAAATTTGTTCGTAGGTCATTGGCGAGTCGAAACGAAGGAGACCCTTCACCAAGGTGCTGGTCGCGTTCGGCATCGAAGAGAAGAAGGCCGGGAGTGCATTGGTGACGAACTCCATGTACTTGGTGCCGGTCGGATCGTCCGGGTTCACACGGGCGCGGGTCTGGGCGAGCGAGCCGTCCACGTAGGCGAACGTGTCGCAGCCGTTCATGAAGACGATGGCGTACTGGCCCTGCTTCCATTTGCCCTTTTGGGCCAGCGCACGAACGTTTTGTCCGAGCCCGGCGTGGCCATTGTAGGCAATCACGTCGGCATTCGTGGAAAGAGCATTGTAGCGATCGTTGAACTTTTGGTCGGCCGTGCGGACGTTGTCCACGAGCAGCGCCGTGACGTTGACCTTCTTGCCGTCGGGAAGAGTGACCGAGAAGGTGACGTCCGGAACCGTGACGCCCGGATTCTGCGGAACTTCCGCCGGCATGCTGGTCACGTTCGCGCCGAGGGTCGTGCGCATGGTGCGAAGGAACGTGTTGTACGCGTCGATTCCAGCGTCGCCGGAGGTCTTCCCGTCCTCGTACTTGCCGAAGATGGAGACGACGTTGAGCTCGTTGTCCTCCCAGACCTTCGTGTACTCGGGATACTTGCCGACCGAGTTTTCCGTGGACGGAGCGACCTTCGCCGTGAGCTTCACGACGTCGTCCGACTTCAGCTGGCAGCCGCTCCGCGCGGGCCGGTAGTAGTACCACATGCTCCCGGCATCCACGTCGTGGGCGCCGGCCTCGACACACGCTCGCATGTACGCCTTCGTGAAGGCATCTTGACCCTCGAAGCTCGCGTCACGGGGCAGGATGAATTCGTACGTCGCGGGGAGGTTCTCTTTGGAGCCCCAGGCGACGGGGAGCTTCGCGTGGTAGGTGACCTTGGTCTTGCCGCCGTCGACGGGGGTCTTCTTCACGTCGGTCAACACGAGCTTGTCGAGGCGGCCAACGGCGCGCGAGCCGTTCAATTGGCCAATCGTGTAGAGCATCTGGTCGTTGATGATCGACTCGGCGTTGAACACGTCCGCCGAGACGAGCTCACCGTCGAGCTCGAAGTCGAGGAGCGACGCCTGGTTGCTCGTGAAGTCGTCCTCCGACTTCCCAGCCTCGTCTTGCGATTCGTCCGCGGCAGAGCAGGCGGCGAGAAGGAGGACGGGGAGGAGAGCGAACGCGGTACGGAAGCGCATGGAATAAACCTCGGGGAAGGACAGCTGCCCGCTCTTTTGCAAGGCAGGGGCCAGGGTGAGGTCGTGTCCTACCTCTAGGTATTCCCCGTGTTTGTTAGGAAACGCGACCGCTTCGCGGTGATCGCGGTGATTCGGTGGATCCGTCGTAGCTCGGTGAGACGGTCCATCCCTACGCGACGGACGCGATCCCGACCGTCACTCTTCCTCGCGCTCCATCTTGACGGTGCCCACGGGGCGAAGGGTGTTCGAGGCGGTGTCGATATCGCCCTGCAGCTCGAAGGTCGACGACACTCCGTCTCCGTCAAGGTCGCCGTGGGCGATCGCCTTGTAGCCCGTCTTCGTCGCCGTGTACCCGTACTGGTAGTACTGCGGTTCGGCCATCGTGAAGCCGAGGCAATGAAACCCGGCATTCGATGGAGCATCGACCTCCCATTCGGCTCCGGACGACATGTACTTCTTGCCAGCAACCTCCGTGAGGTTGGCAGGGACCATGC
>JAYUKI010000913.1:0-10732 GCA_043764595.1 Myxococcales bacterium
ACCGGATCGATGAGGACGGCTTCGCCCGCGACTTCGTCGGCGAGAAGGTAGGTGTACGTCGAGCTTTCCTGATCGAAGAGCTGCCTGAGGAGCATGGGGGTTCCCTCGGTTGGGGTTCGAGCCACTGAAGAGAGCAATTGCGGTGCCAGTTGGCCACCCTGAGCCTTGCGGGGAATTTGCTGGAGATTTCCAAGTCTGGCACCGATCTCGAAGGGCATCATGAAACATGGTGAAACGTCGTTTCACTGAGTTTCCGATCCGAGTCGACGCTTCCTCCCTTCGTCGATCCCGAGCTCGCGCATGCGACGCCACAAAGTGACGCGGGACAACCCGAGCAGCTTGGCGGCCTGCTCTCGGTTTCCCTTCGTTCGTACGAGGGCTGCGCGGATCTCTTTCGCGTCGTCCGGCTCGGCCTCCGGGAACGCTTCGTCGGATGCGGATCGTCCGCCATCCACGACCTCCGCCGAGACGACCTCCGGCGGCAAGTGCGAGAGCTCGAGCCGCGGCCCGTCTCCGATGACGTAGGCATAGGCGAGGATGTTGCGCAGCTCCCGGACGTTGCCCGGAAACGGGTATCGCGTGAGGGCCTCGAGCGCGCCCGCGGAGACGTGCGTGATCCTTCGTCGGCTCTTTTCGTTCATCTCGGCGACGAACTTCTCCACGAGCAGCGCGACGTCCGCGGGGCGCTCGCGCAAGGCTGGCAAGAAGAGCGGAATCACCCGCAAGCGATACATGAGGTCTGCACGGAACCGTCCGGCCTCGACCTCTTTCCGAAGCGCCCGGTGCGTCGCAGACACGATGCGAACGTCGACGGGCAAAGGGTCGCGTCCACCTACGGGGATGACCGTCCGGGTCTCGAGCACCCGCAGGAGCTTGGCTTGCAGCTCGAGCGGAAGCTCGGCGACCTCGTCCAAAAAGAGCGTTCCCTTGTGCGCCAATTGCACGTGCCCCGGCATGTCCCGAATGGCTCCGGTGAATGCCCCCTTGGCATGTCCAAAGAGCTCGCTCTCGAGGAGATTGCCCGGCAAGGCAGCGCAATTTATCGCACGAAACGGCCCTTTGGCACGGGGGGAGCTGGCGTGCACGGCTTGGGCCACCAGCTCTTTTCCCGAGCCTGTCTCGCCACGCACGAGCACCGTGACGTCCTCGACCGAGGCGCGGGACAGGAGTCGGAACAACTCGCGCATCTTCGGATCGCGCGTCCACATGCCGTGAAAAAGGACCGTCTCGTCCTCGCCGGAGACTCCAGCGTCCTCGAGCGTGAGCAGCCACCCCGACACGACGCCGCCCTCGCCGAGCGGCGCGGAACGCACGCGAATGAAGCGCTCGCCGTCGCTCGGCCGAGGGATCGTGGCCTCGACGCTGCGTCCCTCGAGGAGGGCCTCGGCCATGGGTCGCTTCGCTCGCGAGCCGCACAAGAACGACGGCGCCGACACCCCGATCGGGACGGTCGAGCCGATGACGCGCTCGGCCGCCGGAGTGGCCAGAACGACGCGGAGATCGGCGTCCAGCACGAGCGCCGCGCCGACCGTCGCGCCGACGGCGATGGCAAGGAGATCCTCGGGAGACACTCGTCGCTTGGGCAAGGGATACCTCGGCTCAGGTCGACTTCGAGGGTGAAGCCTCGGCCGCCGAAGCCTCGGCGAGGACCTTCGGTCCCTTGGCCGTCGCGTGCTGGAGGAGCATGCCTGCGGTCATGGCAGCCACGAACAAGAGGGCTTCTTTCTGCCCCGCGGCCGCGCTTACCAGCGCCGGCCCGGGGCAGAAGCCCCCGAGGCCCCAGCCAATGCCGAAGAGCACTGCGCCTGCGACCAGTCGACCATCGATCTCCGAGCGCTTGGGAAGGTGGAAGATGTCGGAGAGCAGCGGCCGACCCCGTTTCTGGACGAAACGATTGACGGTCAAGTGAACCGCAATGGCTCCGCCCATGACGAACGCCAAACTCGGATCCCAGTCCCCGGCGACATCCAGAAAGCCGATGACCTTCGAGGGAAGTGTCATTCCGGAGATTCCGAGGCCAATGGCAAATACGAGACCCGCCAAAAAGGAGAATCCGAGCTCTTTTCCCTTGTTCATTTGACGACTCCGAGGTGGTGCGCAACGAAGGTGGAGAGGGCGCCCGTAGCCATGAACGTGATCGTCGCGACGAGCGAACGTCCCGAGAAACGCGAGAGGCCACACACTCCGTGACCGCTCGTGCATCCGTTGCCAAGGCGTGTCCCGAACCCGACGAGGAGGCCGGCGACGACCACCGCGCCGAGCGGGATTCCGGAGGAACCGGATGGGAAGACCGAGGGGCGGGCCACGAGCAGCGCTACGCCGCCAAGGAGAAGCCCTGCGATGAACGAGAGGCGAAAATCCCGGTCGGTGACCGTGCGCTGGAAGAGTCCACCGAACATCCCGCTGATGCCGGCCACTTTGCCGTGCACCGCGAGGATGATCGATGCAGAGATTCCGATGAGGATGCCGCCGATGGACGACGCAATGGGAGTGAAGTGGCTCATGGGGACCTATGGGGTGAGAGAGTCGGTGGCCAAAGTTTTCTTGGTGCGGGCGTCGCGGACGAGGAAAACGGCAGCGACCACGACCACGGCGAGCACGGCGATTGGCATTCCCACGTCACGGAGTGGTCCGGGGAGCTGTTTTCCAAGGAGGAAAACGCCCATTGCGAGCACGAGCCAGCCGAACGATTTGCGAAGCATGTCCGGATTCGCACTCTTCGCGAGACGCGCTCCCAGAAGACTGCCGGCGATGGACGCCGAAGTCACGAGGAGGAGCAGCGGCCAGTGGAGCGACACGTGGGCGACGTGCCCCATGAAGCCGGAGAGGGATTGCATGGTGATGACGAGGAGCGAGGTCGCTACTGCACGCGGCATGGGCAATCCCCCGAGAATCGAAAGTGCTGGAACGACCAGGAATCCGCCACCCGCGCCCACGAGCCCAGAGATGCTCCCGACGAAGAAGCCCAAGACGAGTGCTTTGCCGACGGCCACGTCGCGGGTGTCGGTCGAGCCTTGTTTGCGACCGCGCAACATGGCCATCGACGTGAGCAGCATCATGGCAGCGAACACGACGAGCAGCACGGTCGACGGAACGTAGTGGGCGAGACGACCACCGAGGTAGGCGCCCGCCATGCCGGCCACGCCGAAGAGCGCGCCCACCCGCCACACCACTCGACCCGCCCGTGCATGTGCAATGACGCCGACGATGCTCGTGGTTCCGACGACGAAGAGGGAGCTTGCGATGGCCTCCTTCGGATCGAGCTTCATCACGTAGACCAGCATCGGCAGCGTGAGGATGGACCCTCCGCCTCCGAGCAGCCCCAGGAGGATGCCGATGATTCCGGCGAGTATGGCGGCAACAGCGAGCATGCCTCCCTGCACTACACGTTTCGTGCCAGCAGAGTAGCCCTAGTTTTCTCGAGCAAACTCGGCATTTGCACGTTTCATGTTGTTTCACACCTTGGACCGTTTCGGAAACGTATCGCCAGACGGATTCGATCGCCATGGACGCTCGAAAGGCCGCACGAGCTTCGGAGCCCTCGCATGGAGAGAGCAAACCGTACCCAACCGCTTGCTGCTCGGCGTGCCGTGCAGGAACGCCTTCCAATTGGCACATCGACGTCATGATGCCGCGATGGTCCGAGGGCAAGCTCCGCCCATGTCGAACCTCCCCCCTGGCTCTTCGGGAACGAGCCTCGACTCGGAGCCGGCGCCATCGAGCCGCGTGGGGCCCTTCGCGCACGTCGCGACGGCAGCGTCTCCAGTCTACCTTTTTCGGGTGGGTTCGCTGGTGTTCGAGCCCTTCGAGGCGCTCGCCAAGCTCGCTCTCGCCCTCTTGGCCGAACCTCTGCGGGTCACGCGACTTCGATTCGTGGCCGAAGGTGAGGTTGCACGAAGGCGCTCGGACATCCTCTCCGCGATTTTTGCGCGCGACGCGCAAGGAAGCGGGCGCGAGCAGGACACGAACGGACCGGAGTGGTCCTTTGCCCCCGTGGCCCTGGCCGCCACACCGAACCTCTTTGCGATGGTCGAGCGTACGTTCGCGTGGATGGGCCTTCGCCCCAACGAAGCCCCCGCCGAGCTCGAGGCGATGCGGCGCGCGGTAGCGTCGGACGACGACGAACGGGAGATGCGCGGCGAGCTCTCGGTGCTCGCCACCCGCGCGACCGACGTGTCTCACTTGGTTCTTTTCGACGACGGCGCACGCGAGCTCCTCAAGATTTCGGTGCCCCTCGCCGAGGAACCCAAGACGCGCCGCAAGCGCTTCGATTCCGACGTCGAAAGGCGGCTCGAAGGCCTGCTGCGGTCGCGCCCTTAGGGACTGCCGCAAAATACGTCGATCGAATCGGCGGCGAGGCGAAAATTCGCCGACATACTGCGGTATCTCTAGAATTTTCGACGCTGCCGTTGGGGATGCTTCGGCGGCGAGTCGACGACTTATTTTGCGGCGGGCCCTTAGGCGCCCGGTCGAAATGGGTTTGCCGATCCTCTCGCTGCGGCAGGTGGCCTCGTCGCTCCGCTCCTCGGACTACGGGAGTAGGCTTCCAATGCTCGCTGCTCGCTCATCGCGCAAAAGCCTCGCGTCGGTCTCGACGGAAGCGGACACACCCATTTCGACCGGGGGCCCAAGGTCGCGACGAACGTGGCAACTCGCGAAAGACTACGGTAAGGTCTCATCTATGCGCCAAACGTCCTGGCTCGTTTCCCTGGTCTTTCTGGTGGTTCCGGTCGCCGTGCTTCCGGCCTGTGGAGGAGGTCCAGCCGCCGCCGTGGCCGGGGAACCAACCACGGTCAAGGAAGCGTTTGGGGTGAAGTGCGACGCTTCCCAGCCGCAGAGCGCGCCAGATCTCATGGCCTGGGACTCTGCCGCACGAGCGAACCTCTCCCGGCTCCGGGACAAGGGCATCGTGGCCGTGAGGTACGAAAAACACGGTTGTGACGTGACTCTGGAGCTTCTGCCAAGCTGCAAAGGCTCGGGCTCGTACAGATACAGTCCATACAATGCCTCGGAATCCAAAGTGGCCAGTACCGAGAACGAGCTCTTTGCGGCGTTGCCACTCGGCGCTTCGGCCTTTTCGGCGCGCGTGAAGAAGGGCCAAACGCTCCGCACCGACTACACCATGGTCGGCACCGACGCGCTCGCGGCGGACAAACACGTGTCGAGGGCTTCGCTCCGCGGCCCGGATTGCCCGCGCGCCACCCACGTGGTGAGCACGGTCTATTTGGGCGGCTTCGCGCTCGCCGCCGGAACGAAAGCGGAGCTGGGCGGAAGTGCCAAAGTGTTCGGGCTCGGAGCTTCCGGAAGCTCCCAGGCGGCCGGCGAGCGCCTAGTGACCGAAGGGTCCGCCGAAGCGTGCGCCGAAGCCCAAAAAACGGGCAAAGAAGCCAAACTCTGCGCCGTCCCGTTGCGGGTCGGTCTCTTGGCCCTCGACGGGCTCGCGTCGGACGGTACCGGCGTCGCGCCTCTCCCTGCGGCCACTTCGCAATCGCCAACGGGGCCTTGTCCTACCGGAATGGCGCGCGTGCCCGCCGGAACCTTCACGCTCTCCGCGGGTGGCGGCCGAACGGACCTCGCCAGCACGTGCTTGGATACCACCGAAGTCACCGCCGAGGCCTACGAGAAGTGCGTCTCCGAGGGACGCTGCAAGGCCCCCGCCGACGTGCGTCCTTCCGAACGTGCAGTATGCAACTACCGCGCGCCGGGCCGCGAAAAGCACCCGATCAACTGCGTGACGGTGGAGCAGGCCAAGCTCTTCTGCCAAGCTCAAGGCAAGCTCTTGCCTACGGTGGCGGAGCTCGAGTGGGCCACCCGTGGCAACGTGATGCGTACGTATGCGTGGGGCGAAGATGCGCCCGAAGGGCGCGCATGTTTTGGGTCGGGCACCTGCGCGGTGGGCAGCCTCCCCAAGGGCGCCACCCCGGAGGGCATCTTGGACCTTGCTGGCAACGTCGAGGAATTCGCCGAAACGGGCTCGGGGTTCGTCATGTTCGGTGGCAGCTTCAAAAGCGAGCCCACACGCCTCACCGGCAAGGCCCGACGCATGAGCACCGATCCCGGTCCCACCGTAGGCTTCCGCTGCGTCGCCCGGTGACCAAGCTGCGCTTCGAAAAAGCCCGCTCGGTGACGTTCCGCGCCTCGCTCACGGGACTCGCGCTCACTCTGTCGAGCGGTTGTGTGGGCGTTCCGTTCGGGCTTCCGCCCACGCAGCTCACGGTCGCGTCCGGCGTGGAAGTGGCCAATGGCCGAGCCGAGCCACCCCTCCAAATTCGCGCGGCCGTTCACCCCATGCAGTTTGCACCCGATTGGACGGCGCGGGACGTGGACTTCGGCGTGGGCTACATGCTCGATGCCACCCGCTCGTACACGCTGCACGGTGGCTACGCAGAGGGAGGCGCCGTCCTGTGGAAGCACATGGGACGAACGAGCTTCCAGCGACTCTCGGCGAGGGCTCAAGTGAGGGTACTGAAGGACCCGGACCAACCACTCGTAGGGCGCGGCGCCGCCGCATTGCTCGTCTTGGAGACTGGCAAATTCGTGGATGGCCCCTTTACCGACTTCGACTCGAAGGGCGGTGTATTGGGCTATTCCTTCGGAGAGTCGAGCATCGGATTCGCGTCGGAGCTCTCGTATGCGAGCGTGGATCGACTGCAAACCTGGGCTCTCACGCTGGGACTCGTGGTGCGAGTCCCGACGGTCGTGGGGTTTGCTTTCGTGTGGGCGACCGAGCTCTTGAAAAAATAGAGCCGCACCGCCCGACCCGGCTCGCTCAGGCGTCCAAGGCCATTTGTGCTGCGAGAGAGAGGGTGCGCTCGAGCTGCACTTTTCCGGCCTCGTAGGGCTTGGGCCACGCGGCGCCTTTGTAGCCCTGCGCGGCCGCTGCGTGGAGGGCGAAGAACGGGTCCGCGAGGTGGGGCCGCGCAAGCGCACAGAGATCGGCTCGGCCCGCGGCGATGATGGTGTTCACGTGGTCGGATTCGGTGATGTTTCCGACCGCGATCGTGGGCACCCCGACCTCGTTGCGGATCTTGTCCGAGAAGGGCACCTGGAACATCCTTCCATACACGGGCGCTTCGTCTTTGCTTACCTGCCCGGAGGACACGTGCACGATGTCGGCCGAGGCCTCCTTGAAGAGCTTGGCGACCTCCGCGGCCATGTCGGGCGTGACTCCGCCGGGCACCCAATCGTGCGCGCTGATACGCACCGAAATGGGTTTGTCGCCCCATTCGGCACGCATGGCGCGCAGGACCTCGAGGGGGAACCGGCAGCGATTTTCGACATTGCCGCCGTACTCGTCGGTGCGAAGATTGGTCACCGGGGAGATGAACGACGACAGCAAATATCCGTGTGCGGCGTGGAGCTCGATCATGTCGAAGCCGGCGCGGGCGGCACGTCGTGTCGCCACTACGAACGCGTCCCGCACGGAATCCATGTCCGCGCGGTTCATCTCACGCGGGACTTGCGACACGTCGCGTAGGTACGGCAAGGGCGAAGGCGCAACGAGCGGCCAGGCTCCGTGCTCGAGAGGGAGATCGGCGCCCTCCCACGCGAGCTTCGTCGCGCCTTTTCGACCGGCGTGCCCAATCTGGAGAGAAATCTTCGAGGGACCCGAGGCGTGGACGAAGTCGACGATGCGCTTCCACGAAGCTTCCTGGGCGTCGTTCCAAATGCCCGTGCAGCCGGGGGTGATGCGCGCTTCCGGGGAAACGCACGTCATCTCGGTCACGAGAAGGCCGGCGCCACCCAATGCACGGCTCCCGTAGTGCACGAGATGGAAGTCGCTCGGGAGGCCGTCTTGTGCAGAATACATACACATGGGAGACATCACGATGCGGTTCGGCAGCGTGAGGTCCCGCAGGCGAAACGGCGTGAACATCGGCGGGATGGCGCGATCCGGAAGCCCACACTTCGTAGCGAACCAGCGATCCACGCTCTCCACGTACGCTGGATCGCGCAGCTTCAGGTTCTCGTGTCCGATGCGCTGGCTCCCGGTGAGGAGCGAGAAGACGAATTGCTCGGGCTCGAGCCGCACGTAGCGCTCGATGTCCTCGAACCAGGTCATGCGGTTTCGCGCGGCGTTCTGGAGCTTGAGCGCTTCGATCTCGCGCTCGGCCTGGTAGCGCGCGAGCCGCGTGGGCACGTCGCCCTCTTTGCGGCTCATCACGCGGGCCAGGGAAATGGCGTCTTCCATGGCGAGCTTCGTTCCCGACCCAATGGCGAAATGCGCCGTATGGGCGGCGTCACCGATGAGAACGATGTTGTCTTTGAACCACCGCTCGCACAGCACGCGGTTGAACTTCAGCCACGCGGCCGAGCCTCGGAGATGACGTGCGTTCGACACGAGCGGGTGGCCGTCGAGCAGGTCGGCAAAGAGGCGCTCGCAGAACGCGATCGACTCGCTCGTCTCCATCTGCTCGAGACCGGCCTTTTGCCAGGTCTCCTCGGGGGTTTCGACGATGAACGTCGACCAGTCTTCGTCGAATCTGTAGGCGTGGAGGTTGAACCAGCCAAACTCGGTTTTTTTGAATGCGAAGGTGAAAGCATCCAGTTTCTTCTTCGTGCCTAGCCAAATGAATCGGCACTTTCGGACGTCGATCCGAGGATTGAAGTGACTTTCGTGTTTGGCTCGCGTGGCCGAATGGACGCCGTCCGCACCGACCACGAGATCGTACCTTTTCGCGTACTCGTCCGGATCCTCGAAGACGGTTTCGAATTCGAGCTTCACACCGAGCTCGAGCGCCCGACGCTGCAAGATTTGGAGGAGCCTAACGCGCGCAATTCCACAAAATCCGTGCCCCGTGGAACGAATCATTCGACCTTCGAAGTGGACGTCGATGTCGTCCCAGTGACGAAAGCTCCGTTCGATTTCGTCGACCACTTCCGGATCCGCTTCGCGGAAGCCTCCCATCGTCTTGTCGGAAAAGACCACTCCCCACCCGAACGTGTCGTCGGGTCGATTCCTCTCGAGGACCGTGACCTCGCAGGAGGGATCGGCCTTCTTCATGAGAATCGAGAAATAGAGACCTGCGGGACCACCGCCGAGACAAACGATACGCATGGGAAGCTCCAAGTCGGACCATAGAACGAGAAGGCGTGAAGGAGGCGAATTCCCTCACCGGCCCAAGAACGACCTCATCCCTGAGAAGCTCTTCAACGAGAAGCGCCGTTCGCGTCTGCCGCTTTGCTGGCGCCGTCGAAGAACCCCTAAGTCTCGACGGCTTCGAGCGGAGGAAACGCGTCGGCCTTTACGAGGAGCGTGCGAACGGCCCACACCGTCGCGAAAATGCGGTACGTGAGCGCCGTATACGGTCGAGGTAGTCGACAGCTCTTCTCGTGACCGAGCGGATGCGCTCGGCCCCTGGAAGGAGAGCACTTCTTCGACCTTGATGTAGTCCCAATACGTGACCGGCTTCTGTCCCATGCGCGGAGTCTCTTGCGTTCGGGACCGCCACACAAGGTCCTCTTACGAGTCTCAGTCGGCTAAAAAGACGCAGAAATTTCGCGCATCCGGGCTTTTCGACACAAAGCTCAGGCCGCCCAGAGCTCGGCTTCGCACGTCCGGAAGAGGAGCTTCGCCTGTGCCGAAGAAGGCAGACCGCAGCGCAAGGCAAGATCGAGGTGCGGCTCGCTCCCGCGGATCGCCTCGGCGAGCTCTTCGATTGCGCGTGACCGTGCGGCACGAACGCGGTCCCTCGCCGCCTCGTCGAGACGTACCTCGAACCACTCGGCCACGTCCCACGAGAGCTCCGCATGCCGTGTCTCGTCTTCCGCAATGGTCGCGAAGAGTCGTCGCACGGCGCCGTCCCCTGCAGCTTCGGCCTGATAGCCCGCGCACAGAGCTCCGAACGTCTCGCGGACGCAGCCTTCCACCGCGTTGTCGAGCGCAACCTCTTCCGCAGTGCGAAGGTGCATTGGGGCTTCGATGACGGGTCGTTGCTCCGACGAAGCCCCATAGAGCGATTGGAGCCACGAGAAGCCGGCGGCATGGCGCACTTCGTCGCGGGCCGCCTCTTCGGCACGAGCCACGAGCGCCGGGGGCGCACCGAGGTGTCCGAGCTCGGCCGCGAGGCGCAAGAACGCCGGCACACTCGCGGATTCGAGGTTTTGCATCGTCCCGAGGTAGGCCGACAACGCCGAGCCCGAGGTCCGCTCCGTGGGCCTGTATCCCTCGGGCCGACGCCCGGCAATGGCGCATCCCTTCGACAAATCGCGCAGGTCCACTTTGGCCTTTTCGGTGATGGCTCCCGACGGCGAGACGTGGAGGACATATCCGAAAAACTGATTCAGACACTCGGGCGATTTCTTCGCCACGACCTCGTAGCCGTCGGCCACTTCACGGACCGACGACGCGCCACAAAGGACGTCGTAGCCACTCGCGGAGACGAGCAACCGTGCCTCGCTCGGGCGATCGATCGGTCCAAAAAAGGCCAAAAGCTCGTCGAACGTGCCAATACGCTTCACCTCTGCGCCGGTTTGCACCACGAGAAAGCGCGCCATGGCGATCTGCTTGCCCCCATTGGATTGGCCAAAAAGATCGCTCGTTCCACGTATGGCGGCGAGCTCGGCCCTACAATCGTCCGCGTTCGGAGCATTTTTGCAGGCTTCGCCGGACGAGAAGAGGATATTGAATCGCGCACTGCCACCGACCTCGTGCTCGCGCACTTCGAGGTAGTCGAACGGTTTGGCAGGGCGAATGTCCGCGAGGCCGGAAAAGAGGGCCGTTCCTTGGCAT
>JAYUKI010000914.1:0-3097 GCA_043764595.1 Myxococcales bacterium
AAGAGGGTCGAAGACGAGGTACGCATTCGCGGAGCCTACTCCGAATGGTCACCCGTCGCGGAGCGCATTCGTCCTAGCGGACCCCGCAAGCAGAAGTCTGCACAGCGCGACCCGAAACGTCACGGGTGCGCGGCCTGGCGACGCACGATACAGGTCCAACCAAGCGAGCCCCCTCGATGGGCAAAAGCCGGACGGAGCTCACCTTCTCGACCAGCACACCTTCGATGGTCGCGAGGTGCTCCGTCAGTTCCCGGGAAGAGCCTAGAGCACCGATCAGGTTGAAGGACCGAGGATTTCGCTGGGTTAGCAAGCATCGCTAAGAGCGACGACGACGGATACTCTCGTATCCGAGGAGGAGCGACAACGCGAGGCGCTGCTAAGCCGGCGAAAGCCGACGGGATTCAACCTGTTCGGTGCTCTAGGGCCCGATGCCGACGACTCCGCCTTCGACGGCCAGGTAAAGCGCGCCATTGGCCCCGAACGCCGCCGAGGACAACGCTCTTGCCCGCAGCGAGCCCGAAAAGAGAAGGCGACCTGTCGGCTGCACGGCGTAGAGCTTGGTGTCTTCGGCCCCGAAGAACACCGTACCCGTACCCGTCACGACGGGCGCCTCCGCAAGTCCGAGCGGCGCGAAGGCAAAGAGCTCCTTGCCCTCGCGATCGAAGCCCATCACCTTCCCGCCCTCCGTGGCCACGTAGACATTTCCCTCGAACGACGCGGCTGGGATGCCACGGGGGGCGCCGCCGAGAGGTCTCTCGAAGCGCAGCTTTCCGCTCGCGTCGAGGCTGCGAAGCTTGCCGTCTTGCGCGACGACGACGATGTCGCCGTACGACGTCACGATTGGGGCAAAAACGAGGGCACCACCGCCCGAGCGAAAGAGCTCCGAGACGGCTCCGTCCGAGGCCACGCGTCGAAGTGTTCCGTCTTGGCCTGCGGCCAGAATGGCGCCATCGCGCGCCAAGGTCAGAGGCTCGATGCTTTGAACTTCGACCGTACTTTTCTCCTGTAAATCCGAAATGTTGAAGCGATGCAGCTTGGCGTCGGCCGCGGTGTAGACCACCGTGCCGTCCGCGAGCGGCAAGAACGCGGAGGCCCCCGCCGCTCCGTCGCGAGCCAAGACCTCGGCCCCATCGCTCAGCGCAAGCTTCACGATGCGTCCGCTCGTGGTCGCGACCAAGACCTCACTGGACGCCGTGAGCACTGGCGGGGCGGCTACCGAAGCCGCAACGATCACGTCCCAGCGCTTCTGGCCTGATGCGGTCATTGCGACCACGTGGGCATCCGACGTCGCGACGATCACCGAACCGTCCTCCGCGACCACCGGAGAGGTCGCTCGGCCCGTCGTTGGATACGTGAACGTCACGACGCCGCTCGCCGGCCCGCGCAGGTCTTTGCGGGACGAAGGACGCCGCGCACAACCGCCGACCATCGGCCATGGCGCGCGGGCCGCCGTACCCGCGGGATCGGCGCATGGGTCTTCGGGAGAAGGCTCGACGTTGGCGTCCCCGCCGTCCGACGCATCTAGGCTAGCGTCGGCGACCGGCACGAGAGGGCCGGCGTCGCGCAGAGGGGTGTCCGTGCCGCCACACGAAAACGCAAACGTGGCGACCCACGTTGTCAAGCCGAATGCCAAAAAGGAGAACCCTCGCGTCATCGGGAGGACTTTAGCCTGGATTTCACTCTGCCGCCGGAGGTCCGCCGGCATTTCTAAGCGAATTCGGGCGTAGGTCGGAGCCGCTTCAGACGTCTTTCACGGGCGAGAACCGGTGCACGACGACCAACACTGCGTACGACACCAAGAGCACGGCGAACGTTTCGATGGATCCCATGATCGACCTCCCTCTCTGAGCCATGCACGATGCCCAAGGGAAGTGACAATGCAGGGACTGCTTCGTGAAAGGGTCGCAACGGTCGAACCTTCGGAGGGTCGCCGGCGCTCGAAACGGATGGTTCTACCAGAGGCCTGGGCGGGTCGGCGGAAAGGCTCTAGAAGCTCTGGGGAATGGCAAACGAACCGCATGTCGTCGTCGTAGGAGCGGGCTTTGGCGGGCTCACCGTCGCGCAGGAGCTCGGAGGCGAGCGCGTACGCGTGACCGTGGTCGATCGGCAAAACCACCACTTGTTCCAGCCGCTTCTCTATCAAGTGGCCATGGCTGGGCTGAGCCCCGCCGAAATCGCCGCGCCCATTCGTGGCGTGCTCGCCGAGCACAAGAACGTCCGGGTGTTGCTCGGGGAAGTCACCGCGGTCGACCTTGCCGAAAAGACCGTGTCGATCGACGGCGAGCCCGTGGCCTACGATCACCTCGTGCTCGCCCTGGGCGCGAAGACGAGCTACTTCGGCCATGACGAATGGGCCAAAGACGCCCCCGGACTGAAGTCGCTCGAAGATGCCCTCGAGATTCGTCACCGCGTGCTCTTCGCGTTCGAACGCGCCGAGCGCGAGAACGATCCGGCCCTCCGCGCGCGGCTCCTCACGTTCGCCGTCATCGGCGGTGGACCCACGGGAGTGGAGCTCGCTGGCGCCATTAGCGAGCTTGCCCGCCACGTGCTGAACGACGACTTCCGGTCCATCAATCCGAAGGACGCCAAGGTCGTATTGCTCGAGGCCGGTCCACGCATTCTCTCGAGCTTCACCGAGACGCTGTCCGCCAGTGCCGTCGAGCAGCTCGGCGAGCTCGGCGTCGAGGTACGCAGCCACACCCGAGTGACCAAGATCGATCCGCTCGGGGTCGAGTGGGAGAGTGCCCACGACGACGATCTGCCCGGGCTCGGCGAAGGCAATCGTGGTCGTATCGAAGCGAGCACGGTGGTTTGGGGAGCCGGCGTACAGGGCACTTCGCTCGCGAAGTCCCTCGGTGTTCCGCTCGACCGCCAGGGGCGTGTCCTGGTGGACGACCACGTGCGCATTCCTGGTGCGGAAGGAGCCTTTGCCATCGGCGACATGGCGCACTTCGAACAGGACCAAAAGCCGCTTCCGGGACTCTCCCCCGTCGCGATGCAACAGGCAAGATTCGTCGCCAAGGTCATCTTGCGTGGGCTTCAAGGGCAGTCGGTAAAGCCGTTTCACTACTTCGACAAAGGCTCGATGGCTACGATC
>JAYUKI010000915.1:0-3096 GCA_043764595.1 Myxococcales bacterium
CGTGAGCTCGAGCGCGAGCCTTCGCACTTCTTCGTCCGGCTCGGTAAAGCCACGAATGGCCTCTTTGTACCATTTGCGGAAGTCGTCCCAGGTGTGGAACGTCGAGCCCACGATCAGTGGAAGGACCTCGCTCATGGCGGGAGAAAGCGGCTCGTCCGCCACGATCATCGGCTTTTGCCATACCAATCGAACGATATGGCGATTGGCTTCGTCGCGTTCGTCGCGCTGGTGCTCGCCGGCCCGCAAGACGTCCACGAAGATGGGAGTGTCTTTGGGGGAGTCGACGATGACCTCGTTGTAGAGGAGGGGGTGCGTCGAAGGCGCGCCGGCATAGTCGAGGAAATAATACGGGGAGTCGCCTCGGCCGCCGACGGGGCCCGAGGTCCACGTGCGAACGGCCACTTCGACGGTGTCGCCAGGGTAGAGCTCCGGCCAGCGAATGCGGGGCCTCGCGCCTTCGTTGTGCTCTTCGGCGGGGAGCGCCACGGTGCCGTCTTTGCGGTGAACGCGCGCGCGCAGGATTTCGACGAGGTCCCCTTCTTGCGGAATGTCCTCGAAGAGCTCGTCTTGCGTGCGCGGGGCGACCACGATTTCGCGCGCATAGTGAATGAGCTGCGACACGCGACGATCGGGATGCATGACGACGGCGCGGAGCCAGTGGAGCTCGCGGTCGGCCACGTCCGAGGCCACGCCCTTTCGACGTGCCAAGATGACGTCTTCTTTGACGAGGTATTTCTCGTCCTCGCGGCCTTTTTGCGATTCGGCCTTCGCGCGCATCTCGAGCTCGGCGCGAAGGCGCGCTTCGCCCGGGGACAGAGACCGCGCGCGTGCCAAAAGAGGCGCAATTTCGGAGTCTTTGCCTTTGCCGGTGAGCGCGAGGGCCTGCGCCAAACCGAGATAGACGTCCGAGCGGTTCGGCGCGAAGGCGAGCGCTTGTTGGTAGGCTTTGAGGGCTTCTTCGCCGAGGCCCGCGCGGAGAAGCTCGCCGGCGACGGCGATGATCTGATCGTCGTCCGTCGCGCCGCCTTCGAGTGCAGCATGGGCCGCGCGAACGAGCTCGGTTTTGCCCTTTAGGGCGGCGATGTGCACGGCATCGCTGCCACGGTCGCCGCGTCGTTCGAGCTCGGCACGAACTTGGATGTAGAGGGGGCGATCCATGGTGAACGAGAGCTCGCTCACGCGGCGAAGGAGAAGGTCGGGAACGGTGGTCGGGCTCTTTTTGAAGCGCCCGCCCATCTCACGGAGCGCTTCTGCGGCGAGCGCCTCCGTTCCGAGGGCGCGACGCGCTTCGGCGTGCAAGAGGGTGGCTTCGTCGTCCGACTCTTTGTCGATCTTGGCATTCCTGACGAGTGCATTGGCCCAATCCGAATGGCCATTCTTCAGACGCTCGGCCACGAGCCTTCGCTCGACGAACCCCAGGGTTTCTTCGTCGTTGGTCTCTTTGGCTTTGGCGCGGGCTTGCTCGAGCCACCCACTCCGGTTCGCCCCGAATGGGGAAACCCACGCGGCGAGGGCCAGCGAGTCTGCCGGAATGGGCCTTCGCACGTAGGCGTCGAGAAGACCGGGAACCCGCGGGCTCTTTTTGTCGTCTGCACCACCCAGAGTGCCAATCACGACGGCCGAGAGGACCGCGTCGTCGGCGGACTTGGCCGTGACCTTCATGGCCCTAGCGAGGGCGGTGTCCTCGCGTCGAAAGGAAAGCTTCTTTCCTTGTTCGGGGAGGCCGGAGAGGTCTTGCGAGTGGGGCAAAGGCAGGGGCTCGCCCTTTTCGTCGGTCAGGCGGATGCGCACGCGGCCGTCGTCGTCGAGGGCTCCGGAGCACACTTTGGCCGAGACCAAGTGAGCGCCTTTGGTGGCTTCCACGCGCGCCGCAAGACGGTCGAACGAGGCAGTTTCGTGGACTTCGTCGGTCTTGCCGAGATCTTGTCCGTCGAACGCGAGCCGCACTTGTCCGCTCGACGCGACCCGCACCACGATGGGGCGGTCCTTGTCGACGAACACCTTGGTGGCCACGTACGAGCAGCTCTCGCGGCGCGGGTGAACGTAGAGGTCGAGGGGCACGCCCCGGGCGTCGGCGTGGGTACGCAGCACGGGCCGTAAGGCCACTTGGAAGACACCCCAGGACCACGAGCCATTCGGATAGCCGAAGTCTTTGTCTTTCTCGGGGCCTTCGTGGGAGTCCACACCGCCACCCGTGTCGCGGAAAGGACCTGCGACGACCATGTCGGTCAAGAGGCCGAGCGCGTGGGCGCGTGGATACGCGGCGGGAGTGCCTTCTTCGGCCGAGAGCCGGCGAACGGCGAGGGCGGCTTCGGCGCGCACTTCCACGTTGGCGGAGCCCTTGAAGACGTCGATGAGGGCGCGCTCTGCGTTGCCCTGCGTGCTGGTCTCGGCGAGGTGCTCGAGCGTGGCGACGGCCGCGAGCGCTTGCGCTTCGTCGCCCGAGAGGGCGCGGATCTTCTGGCCATTCACCATGGCATCCGGGGCGCGCGCCGTTTGGCGCAAGCCCGTGGGGATGGCCGAGGCCACGTGCCCTTGACCCGGTTTGGCGGCGGCGAGCGGCGCTTGTGGCTTCGGTTTCGCAGGACCACCGGCGAGTGGGGTCTTCGGGACCGGGCCCGTGCCGGGCTTCGGCTTTTGCGCGTGGGTCGGCGAAGCGACGACGAGAAGACCCGTGACGAGGGTGAACGCGAGGAGCGACGTGCGCATTTCGATCGAAAGACCCTTCTTGGAGACCGAGACCATCGCTCGGCCCGAAGGCCAAGTCGGGCGGTTTGCCCGAGCACGAGGCGCGACTGCGACGTGCGATGCGGGCGACTTTATCCCTAAAAGTGGCAAACGAGCACACCAAGGTGCGTTCGGAGGGGCGGGGAGCTTCTCCCGGGGCGGCGAATCCGAAAGAGCGTCGGCGGACCGTGCGTGGTCGCGCCGAAAGTTCCGCAAAAGGTGCTACCCTGGCTCCCAACGGCCGAGATGTTGCGAAAGCCCGCCAAGGACGATCCGCTGCCCGCGTTCGACCGGGACGACGACGAGTCGGCCAGCACCGGTGAATTTCGGCCGTTGGTCCACGACGTTCGCGCCCTGCCGAGCTTCTCT
>JAYUKI010000916.1:0-10680 GCA_043764595.1 Myxococcales bacterium
GCGTCCTTCACTTCGTCGAGCTTGAAAGGCTTGATGATGGCTTCGATCTTCTTCACTGAGGTCAAGCTCCGTGCGGTCCGAGGCGAGCGGCCGTAACACGCGACACGCGAGCCTATCACCGGCGCACGCACGCTTGGGAAGGGCCATGGCCAGGCCGAGCCCGATGCTCACCCTTAGTGGTTCGCTCGTTTCGGAATTGTTTCTACCTTGCGCGCCGCGAAGCGTCATTTGCTGGAAAAAGCGAGCGGTGACGCAGGGCTGGTCTCGCCCTATCCCAACGACGAGCGAGACTTGCACGCGGCCGTGAGAGTCGCGCAAAGCTCGCGCAGGGCTTCGCGGTCGGTGAGGTACGCGCCACGATTCATGACGAGCCGCGCGCTGACGCGGGTGACCTCGGACAAGACCACGAGGTCGTTGTCGCGCAGCGTGTCGCCGGATTGCACGAGGTCCACGATGGCGTGAGCGAGCCCGAGGCGCGGGGCGATCTCGACGCTGGAGTCGATGGGCACGAGCTCGGCGGTGAGCCCTTGGGCGTCGAGCCACGTCCCCGTCGCGCGCGTGAACTTCGTGGCGAGCCGGAGGTGCGGAGTCTTCTTGAGGTCGTCGAGACTGACTCCCACGGGCGCCGCGAGGCAGAGCGTGCACCGTCCGAACCCGAGGTCCTCGAGCTCGAGTACGTCGTCCTCGGCTTCACCGATGGCGTCCGAGCCCACCACGCCGAACGTCGCCGCGCCGCTCGCCACGTAGCGGAGGAGGTCACGCCCCTTGAGCCACACCACGACGACCCGAGGATCTCCCGTGGGGAACGTGAGGGCGCGAGGGTTCTCCTTGGTGACGACGGGAGCGAGGCTCGTGCCGCCGAGCATCTTGGCGAGTGACTCGCCGAGGCGCCCTTTGGGAAGCGCGAGCACGAACCGAGCTTGCGGGGGACGTTCGCTCGGGTGCCTCACGACACGACCTCTGCAAAGAGCTCGGGGTGGGCTTCGTGGAGGTCCAGGAGGCGAGAGAGGCGCACGCAAAATCCCGCCGCGCACCAAGGCTTGCCGAGCGAAGGATAGAGCGCGTCGTATCGTCCGCCGGCCACGAGCTCGGCGCTCGCGTAGGGAGCCCAGAGCGCGAACGTGGGACCCGTATAGAAGTCGATGCCCGTCACGTCGGCGTGGTCCTTGCGCACCCGAATGCGCCGCGGGAGGGCCTCTTTGCAGACGGCCTCCGCCTCGTCGATCGCTCGAATTTCTCCCTCGATTCGCGCGCGGTACGGGCTCTCGTCCGGGGCATCGTCGAGGAGGGCCTTCGCGTGGAGCGAGAGCCGCTCGCGCGTGTCCGTCGGGGCAGAAGCGAGAGCCTCGTCCACGCGGTGATGCGCCCTGACCGAGAGGGCTCGCACGTACGCCTTGCGCGTCGGGCCCGTGATGCCCTCGTCGTCGAGGGGCCGCCGCACGAGACCGGCGTGGCCGAGCTTCAGCGTGCCGCCCCCGAGCCCGAGCGCATCGGGAACCTTCGCAAGGAGTGTGTAAAGTGCACGGTCTGCTTCGGAGCTTTCTTCGGCCGGCCCGGTGTGCTCGCAGCCCACCTCGAAGCGCTCGGCCGCTTCCCAAGCGCCAAGCGGCTCACGAAACACGGGACCCGCATAGCTCACGCGGCGGGGAGGCGAGGGGAAGCGCGCCACGAAGAGGTCTGCCAGGGCCACGGTGAAATCGGACCGCAGCGCCGACACTCCGCCTTCGCCATCGAGGGCGAGCATCTCGCGCGAGGCCTTCGTTTCGCGCTTCTGCGAGACCAGCGAAGGACGAAGCTCTTGGTAGCCCTCGTCCGAAAAGAGAGCCATGAGGCGTGCTTCCCAGGTGCGCAGGCGCTTCGCGGGCTCGAACAACAGATCCGGAAAAAGAGGTCGGTGCGTGGGCATGGCTCAGGCCTCTTTCGCTGCGGGAGCTCGAGCCGCGTGGCGTCCTTCGAGCACACGAACCGCATCGGCGAGGCTCGCCCCGTGGTGCACGAGCAGCATGTCGAGGTGAAAGAGAAGGTCCGCAGCCTCTCCGAGAAACTCGGCGCGGGCTTCGGGGCTGTCGTGCGATTCGACCGTCTTCGCGGCGATCACGACCTCGCCGGCCTCTTCGACGACCTTCTTGGCGATGCGGTCGATCCCCTGGAAAAAAAGGCGTTCGGTGTAGCTTCCCTCGAGGCTCTTCTTGGCCTGCCGCGCGCGGAGGAGGTCCTCCAGGTTTCCGAGGAACGCGATGCCGTGCGGATCCGGCACGAGAGTCTCTTCGCGCTCGGCTTCGTCGGAAAAGCAGCTTGGGAGGTTCCGGTGGCAGGTCGGGCCCTCGCAGCGCGCGCGCACCAGGATCGCGTCGCCGTCGCAATCGAGGCGCACGTCGCTCACGTGGAGGAAGTGCCCACTGGTCTCGCCCTTCTGCCACAGCGCCTTGCGGCTCCGGCTGTAGAATGTGACCTTCCCGGTGGCGAGGGTCCGTGCGAGCGACTCCGCGTTCATGTACGCGAGCATGCGAACCTCGCCGGACGTATTTTGTACGATGCACGGAACGAGGCCCGAAGCGTCGTACTTTACGGCCTTTTCGTCGATGGTCATGCGATCCTCATGCGGTGCCCGCGCGCCTCGAGGAACGCCTTCAGCGCGGAGACCTCGATCGTGCGTTCGTGGAACAGCGAAGCGGCGAGCACGGCGCTCGCGCCCGCCGAGAGCCCTTCGTCGAAGTGCTCGAGCGTACCGGCGCCGCCCGAAGCGATCACCGGGACGGACAGATGCCGGAGCTTCTCGAGGAGCTCGACGTCGAAGCCCGTCTTCGTGCCGTCGCGGTCCATCGACGTGAGCAAGATTTCTCCCGCGCCGAGCCGCGCGCCCTCTTCGGCCCACGTCTCGGCGTGAAGATCCGTGGCCGTTTTTCCGGCATTCACGTACACGCGATGGACGCTCGGTCCAGCGGTGTCCACGTCCTTTTTGGCGTCCACGGCGAGGACGATGCACTGGGCTCCGAAGCGATCGGCACACTCGGTGAGCAGGGCGGGGCGCTTCACCGCGGCGCTGTTGATCGCGACCTTGTCTGCGCCGGAACGAAGCAGATCCCGCACGTCGTCCGGAGTGGTCACTCCGCCGCCGACCGTGAACGGAATCGAGAGCTCGGCGGCGACCGCGGCCACCCACGTGGCTCTGGCCTTGCGACCCTCGTTCGTGGCCGAGATGTCGAGGAACACGAGCTCGTCGATGCCCTCTTCGTCGTACCTTCGGGCAAGCTCCACGGGATCGCCTTGATCGCGCAGGTTCACGAAGTTCGTCCCTTTGACGACCCGTCCGTCTTTCACGTCGAGGCAGGCGATGATGCGCGCGGCTACCATGATGCACCCGCGAGAGCGCTCCGTGTCCGAGCGTCTTCGAGAGGGATTTTGCCGTCCAAGAGGGCCTTTCCGGAGATGGCCCCGACCACTCCCGCGACGCCCTCGAGCGCGCGGAGATCGTCGAGCCGGGCCACTCCGCCCGAGGCTTGAACGGAAAAACCGAACGAAGCCACCCAGCCCGAAGCCTCGAGGCTCGGTCCGGCCATGAGCCCGTCGCGATCGACGTCGGTCACGAGCGCCGTCGAGAAACCTCGCCCGCGAAGGTCGCGAAAGAGCTCCTCGGCGGGACGCTTCGCCGATTCGGTCCACCCGCGCACGACGACGTCCTTTTCACGCACGTCGAGAGCGAGAACGACGTCCTCGGCGCGAAAGGCCCGAAGCGCGTCGGGATCGGTGACCGCGAGCGTCCCGACCACGGCCAAAAATCCGTGATCGATGGCCTCGCGAACACGCTCGGCATCACGAAGCCCGCCCCCGAGCTGGAAGCGCACTCCTGGGTGCTTCTTCGGATACGCCAAGAGCTCGGGCTGACGCGCCTCCCCGAAGGCGCCATCGAGATCGACGAGATGCACGAGGGTTGCGCCGGCGAGGGCGAGCTTCGCGATCCAAGCGTCCGCCGTGAAGGGATAAACCTCTTCGCTGCCGTCGACGCCCTTCTTGAGCCGCACGACCCTTCCGCGTCGCAAATCCATGGACGGAATGAGCTTCATGCGATCTCCGTGCGCGTGCCCGTGTGTGCGCGCGCGCGTTGGGGGTCGATGGCGCGAAGCAGCGCGCCGAGGAAGGCCTGTCCCTCGCGGCCCGAACGCTCCGGGTGCGCCTGGATTCCGAACACGAGGCCCTTCGCCGTAGCGGCCGAAAAGGCGACTCCGTGCTCCGCGACGAGGACCGTCTCGTCCGTGACCGGGAGCGCATAGCTGTGCACGAAATAGAGCCATTTTGGTGCACTGTGCATGTAGTCGGGCACGTTCTTCGTGACGACCTCGCCCCAGCCCATATGCGGCACCTTGACCGTGGGTGGCAGCTTGGCCGCGACGCCGCGCAACGCACCAAGACCGCGTTCGCCCGGGCTCTCTTCGCTGCCTTCGGCGAGGAGCTGGAGGCCGAGGCAAATGCCTACGACCGGCCTCCCTTCGGCGATGGCGCGCTCCAGGGCTTGCCAGAGCCCGCGCTCCACCAAGGCTTCTTTTGCCGCGCGAAAGTGGCCTACGCCCGGAAGTACGAGCGGACCGTCGGAAGGCTCGACGCCGTCCGAGTGGTCCACGAGTCGGAAGTCGAGCTTCTCGCGCGCGAGCGCGCCCGCGAGCGACGCAAGGTTGCCCGCGCCATAGTCGAGTACGGTCAGCACGAGGGCTCCTCTGCGCGACGGTCGTTCGGCTTCATTCGGTCAACGTTCCCTTGGTGCTCGGGACGGCCGTTCCACGAACGGCGACGGCCACGGACAGAGCACGCGCAAGGCCTTTGAAGAGCGCTTCGATCTTGTGGTGCGTGTTGTCCCCGTAGAGCACGTGGGCGTGCAAGTTGAGCTTTCCGCGCGTCGAAAAGGCATGAAAAAACTCGCGGACCATCTCGGTCTGGAAGCCGTTGCCGAGCACGACGCTTGGAAGCTCGGCCGAAAAAACGCAGTAAGGCCGCCCCGAGAGATCGACCACCACCCGCGCCATGGTCTCGTCCATCGGCACGTGCGCCTCGCCCCACCGCGCGATACCGGCCCGGTCGCCGAGGGCCGTCGCGAACGCTTCGCCGAGGGCAAGCCCTACGTCTTCCACGAGGTGATGGCTATCGATCTCGAGGTCGCCCTTGGCGGAGAGCTCGAGGCCGAAACCACCATGGCGCGCGAGCTGATCGAGCATGTGGTCGAAAAAGGCGAGCCCGGTCGAAATGCGCGAAACCGGGGTCGCAGCGTCGAGATCGAGACGGAGCTCGATTCGGGTCTCGGAGGTGGCTCTCTCGATCGTGGCGCGTCTCATGAATCGGCTTCTTTTTTCAGGGTTCGGAACATTTGCATGGAAAGGATCTCGCGCAGCGTGTCGGCCTCGAGGTCCGCGTCCGCGTCCGCGTCCGCGTCGCCGGTGCGCGCGAACGAGCCTCGGTCCGGTCCGACCGCCGCAAAACGAAAGTGCGTCTCGGGCCGGAGCGCCGCGGCCCGCTCGAGGGCCGTGCGGTCGTCTTTGGTGTCTCCGACGAACACCACCTCGGTCGCGCGGAACGCGTCCGCAAGCTGGAGAAGACCCGCGGGGCGCGGCTTCGCCAAATGAAGAGCCGAGTCGCACACCGCTTCGCAGCGAAAGCCCAAGAGCGTGAAGGCGTCTTCGAGCTCGTGGGGCGAGCGCCCGGTGAGAATGGCGAACGGCACGCCGAGGGCACGAAGCTCGGCCTGGGTGACGAGCGGATGCTCGCTCGATTTCGTGGTCTCGTAGTGGCGGGCGACGCGAGCGCTGGCGTCGGCGAGATGGGACAAAAGCCTGCCTTCGAGGGCGTCGCTCCACACCACGGAGCCCCCGAGCAAGTCCCGCGCGAGCCGTTCTAGGTCTCGGTCGTCGGCACGGTCGTCCCATAGCGCAACGAGGCCTGCGGCCAGACGAAAGTCG
The DNA here is from genome assembly GCA_043764595.1 of Myxococcales bacterium. GTDB lineage: Bacteria > Myxococcota_A > Polyangia > Polyangiales > Polyangiaceae > JAAFHV01. Next base: position 5,946 of record JAYUKI010000916.1, read on the forward strand.
TTGTTCATGCCGCCGAGCCGCTTCATCGCTCGGAAGAGCCGGTCGTCCCAAACGAGCTTCGGGCACATCTCGGAGACGGCACGTTTCACGGCCTCTCGGAAGCTCGACTCGGCCTCGATCATGACGCCGTCCACGTCGAGCACGAGGAGCCGCACGGCCTTCGGTGGGCTCGGCTTCGGGAGCTTCGCGCCGAGGACCTCGGCCACGATCGCGCACGCGGCTTCGGTACCGACCGAAATGCGCGTGCCTTCGCCCGGCGGCAGTCGGCGCGCGAGCACACCCTTCGCGAGCAGCGCGTCGGCCACGTCCGTTGCAATATGCACGAAGTTCGCGGCGCTGTCCGAGACGGGCACTTCGGCCTCGCGGAGGCAGGAAAAAAGCCTGTCGCGGCGCTCCGCGGTGACGCGCACTTCGGCGTCGAAGAGCGCGGCGTGATCGAGCGCCACGTCGAGCGCGACGAGCTGCGGCGTCGAGATCGAATACGGAAGCTTCACGGCCGAGAGCTCCCTCACGAGGCCTGGCGGGCCCACGAGCGCACCAAGGCGCAGGCCGGCCGAGGCCAGCGCCTTCGAAAACGTGCGCAGCAAGACCACGTTCGAGTACCGGTCGGGCTCGAGCCGGAACGTGTGCGGCGCGAACTCGGCGTAGGCCTCGTCGAGCACGACGAGCGGCGGCGACGGAAGCCTCGCGAGCGCGTCGAGCAAGGGCCGCACGTCCTCCGGCGAGCGCCACGCCCCGGTCGGGTTGTTCGGGAGCGTGAGCCACACCTGACGTGCCCCGCGCGCCCCGACTTTGGCGGCCTCGAGGAAGCCATCCAGTGGAAGCCCACGTCCCACGGGGACACGCAGCGACGTTCCACCGTGGCGCTTCACGATCGCCGGATAGAGGGAAAATCCAGGGTCCGGGAACGCGACGGCGTCGCCGGGCGACAACCCGGCCATCGCGATGAGATCGAGCAGCGCTCCGCTCGACGGGCCGAGCATCACGCCGCCACTCGGTGCGCCGAGACGTGCCTCGAGCTTCTTCGCGAGCAGCGCTTCGGTCTCCGGATACGTGTGAAGCTCGGTGGTCGCGAGGCGCGCCAGCCAAGCGTCCCGGGCGGCTTTGGGCCAGTCGCCCGCAGCTTCGTTCATGTGCAGGCGCGAGAGGCCTTCGGGCTCCGGAGGACGTGTGTAGGTGGCACGGTCCTCGCGGAGGTCGGGACGCAAAAAGAGGCGCGGATCAGCCACGGAGCCTCGCACTGCGTGCATGATGCACGAGCTTCTCGGCGTCGGCGAGGCGGGCCACCCAAGGGCTCATCGCGCACGCATCGGCATCGGAAAGAGAGAGCAGGCTCTGGCGCTTCATGAAGGTCGCGACCCCGAGCGGGCTCGAGTACCGCGCGGTGCGGTTCGTCGGCAAGACGTGATTCGGTCCCACTCCGTAGTCGCCGAAGGCCTCGGCGCTCGCGCTGCCCACGAAAAGAGCCCCCGCGGTGGTGAGCTTGTCTCTCCACTCGTCCGGATCGCGCACGACGAGCTCGAGGTGCTCGGGCGCAAAACGCTGCGCGAACGCGATGAGCGTGTCCCGGTTGCCATGCAGCAAGAAGCCGAACCGCGAGAGGCTCGCTTCGAGAATTTCCCTGCGCGGAGACTCGGCCACACGTGCCGTCACCTCGGCGAGAACCGCCTCGAGCAAGACCTCGCTGGTCGAGCCGAGCACGGCTGCGGCGTCCGGATCGTGCTCTGCCTGCGCGAGCAGATCCTCGGCCACGCGCGCGGGATCGGCCGCTTGGTCGGCGAGCACGAGGACCTCCGTTGGCCCGGCGACCGAGTCGATGCCGCACGTCCCGACGAGCTGCCGCTTGGCCTCGGCGACGAAGCGATTTCCGGGGCCCGCGACGAGATCCACGTGAGGATCGCCGTGTGCGAGCCACGCGATGCCTTGCGCGCCACCGATCGTGTAGAGCTCGTCGAGGCCCACGAGGTGGGCCGTCGCCAAGAGCACCGGATCGAGCCCTTGTCTCTGAGGAGGGGTCACGGCCACCACCCGCGACACTCCGGCCACGAGCGCGGGCACGACGGTCATCACGAGTGTGGAGGGGTAGAACGCGCGACCGCCGGGGACGTACATCCCGACGCGCTCGAGGGGCAGCCAGCGCTCGCCGACGGTGCCCCCGTGCGGAAGCGCGACGCTCACGTCGGACAGGGCGGACCGTTGCGCCACGGCGAAGGCACGGACGTGCGTGATCATCGTGCGCAGCGCGGCCATCAGGTCCGGTGCTTCGCGATCCAGCGCCAGCGCTACGCCGCGCATGGCCTCGGGCTCGGCCCGGACCGAAGCGCGGTCCACCTCCACGTTGTCGAATTCGCGACCGTACGCGAGGGCCCGATCGAGCCCCTCGGCCTTCACGTCGGCGAGAATGCGCGACACCACGCCACGGGTTTCGGTTTCGACGGCGGGATCGCGCTCGAGCCGTTCGAGGACGCGCGGAATGGAGTCGGACGTGAGCGCGATTCGCTGCAAAGCTTGGCCTCTTGCGGCGGAACCTACCAGGACGCGGACGTGAGCGGTAGGCGATGCGAAGCCCGAACGGACGAGCTGTCGAGGGCGTTCCCTTCGAGCAAGGTCAAGACGAGCTTCCCGTAGAACGTCGGGGCTGCCGCCGCCCTTATCTCCCGAACGCCCCTCCGCGTGTCCATCGGAGGCGGGGGCACTTCGGGAGGCAGTGTTCGTCGCGTCCGTTCGTCACGTTCTGGCGCCCTCGCGAGGAATGCAGAAGCCAAACGTAGCGACATCGATCGAGGGCCCACGGGAGCCCCGGGGTCAGATCGGCCTCCTCCGTGGGAGGAAGCAGCCATGGTAGTTGCTCAGCAATGGCTCCGTCCTGCAGCCGAGCGCAAGGTCTCGCTCGTTGCATTTTACTATTGACGCTGGCTCTCACGGACGGGTCATTGGCAAGTCCCCCACGCGAAAATCCATCGAAGGCGCATGGGCGGTGGCGAAGCCGGTCCCTTTTAGGAAGCCTCGCGTGGCCCGCGGCGGCGTGGCGGCGGTCGTTTCCGGCTGCCGTGTTTCACGAGGATCCGCGCCGCCTCTTCCCGCGCGCTCGTGGAGCCGCGGGCGGGCGCGAGGCGCCGCTTGGCCTCGGCCACGGCTGCGTTGTGATCGACGATGGGCGCGGGATACGTCTCGCCGACGAGGAAGCCCGTTGCCCGTTGCTCGAGCGGGGGCATCTTCCAGGGCTCGGCCAAATAGGCATCGGGGATGCGTGCGAGCTCGGGCACCCACTGTCGAACGAAGATCCCCTGCGGGTCGTGATCGACGAGCTGCTTCGTGGGTGAGTAGATTCGAAGCGTGTTGATACCCGTGGTTCCCGCTTGCATTTGCGCTTGCGACCAATGAATCCCCGGTTCGAAGTCGAGAAAGTGGCGCGCCAAATGAAGCCCGGTCGGTCGCCAGTGGAGCCAGAGGTCGTAGGCCGCGAAGGACATAAGCATCGCGCGCATTCGGAAGTTGACCCACCCCGTCGCAAGCAAGGCGCGCATGCAGGCGTCGATCATCGGGTATCCCGTCCGCCCCGTCGCCCACGCTTCGAATAGGTCGTCGCGATGGGCCTGTTCGCGAAGGCCATCCATCGCAAGGGACAAATTTTCATATTCGAGGCGCGGCTCGTCCTCGAGCTTTTGCATGAAGTGGCAGTGCCAACGCAGGCGCGCGTCGAACGCGGTGAGGGACGCCCGCCACTGCCGCGCCTCGGGGCTCACGTCGCGTTCGAGCCTCCTCCGCTTCAATGCCGACGCATGAACGACCTGCCGCATCGAAACGTTGCCGAAGGCAAGATAAGGGGATATCCGGCTGCAGCCCTCCCAGCCGGAGACGGGGCTCGAAAGCGCGGTCGCGTATCCCGCCCCTCGGTCTGCGAAAAAACTCGCGAGCGTGGCGCGCCCCTGTGACTCGCCCCCTCGCTGCGCCTCCGTCTTTCGAGAAGGCGAAAGACCGAGTACGCGCTCGTCGGGGATCACGCCCGGCTCGAGCCGAGGAACGCGCACACTCGGGATGACGTCGGGCGTCTTCGCAAGGTGGGTCATCATCCGCGCATTCCACCCCGAGGCCCAACCGTCCCGGGTCCGGAGACGCCGAACAACGCCTGTCTGCGGAAACTCCGACCAGGGAATCGCGTGGGCCGCGCACCACGCCGCGACGCGCTTGTCGCGCGCGTAGGTGAGACCGTTGCCGGTCTCTTCATGGCTGAAGAGCGCGCGAATCGGCCTTTGTCGATGAAGCTCCTCGAAGACGTCCGGCAACGTGCCATGACGGATCACAAGGTCGCCGCCACGCGCCCGAATCCCTTCGCGCAGCTCGCCGAGAGACTCCGCGGCGAACTTTACGTGTGAGCTGTCCGTCTCCGCCTGCGCGACAAGCTCCGTCTCCACCACGTAAAGAACGAGCACGTCGCCGCGTGCGCATGCTTCCGCGAGCGGCGCGTGATCGGCGAGTCGAAGATCACGTTTCAGCCAGACGACATTCACCAGCGCCGCATGGGGTCGATGGAGGGGGTCGTCAAGACCCCGCAAGCCCTGCGCGACGCCATGGGTGCACCGAGTCTTCTGGCCGGGTCGAGGCCGAGTCCGCGTCGCTCTCCCGCCCAAGACGTTCGCAGGGTGACACGTCTTCGGGCCGGGTCGAGGCCGAGTCTGCGAGGTCGAGACCCCCGCAGACTTCGTAGCGAAGCGGAGAAGGCGAGGACTCTCAG